>NZ_JAWJYP010000001.1:0-211184 GCF_033063275.1 Nitrosomonas sp. Is37
TTATAGCAAGATCATCAACTATATCTCATCCTTTGAGAATCCCTTATCGACTCTATTTAAGTGCAGAATGCTCTAGTATCCCCGCCCTTGGTAGCTCGCTACCCCACACAATCTTCAGTACCAAACCGTGTCCAAAATATTTTTACAGAATTCATGGCTCAGCTTTGGCTGTCCAGACTCAATACAGCTCACGGTTTGGGCGAAACGTAAACAACAATGGTTAACCGGGATGTCCAATCAGGCTTATGGTTAGGCCAGATTTCAGCCCTGGCTCATCCCGGTCGTCCAAACTTAATCTGGAAACATCAGCCTGGCCTCATAGGGTTGTTGATGCTTAAGCATCATCCAGCTGGCTCTTGCCAGCTTCCGGGCAACGGCCCGGATAGCAATGATGCCATTCGATCTCGCCTTCTTTCGTTCATAGAATCGCTGCGCCAGCGGTTCATAACGCACAGCAAAATGCGCTGCTTCAGAAAAGGCCCAGGAGAGATATTTGTTGCCTGCTTTAGCATTGCCTGCCCCTTTCTTTTTGCCATTGCTGGTGCGCAGGCTATCTACACAGCGGCAATAGGAGGCAAACTTGCCCGCACTGTCAAAACGATGGATGTCTCCTGTTTCCAGCATGATGGTCAATCCCAGTATTTTTCCGATACCTCTGATTGTTTGCAGTATCTCAAATTCCCTGGTTAGTTTTACTGCTTGATGCGCAGATTGTTCCATCGCATCGATTTCTCGTTGAATAGCATGATAGACCACCAAACCTGCCTGAATCGCTTGCAGCGTGTAGCTATCTACTTGTGGTGGCTTAAAGTCGGCCCGGCGTAATAGTTCTGATTTTATCCGAATCCCCGTTGAACGCCATATCTGGCTTTGCACGCTAATCAGTTGGTTGCTGGCCGCTCGCTGTGCTTTGGGATAAATATACCCCGTTGGCAAAATGCCCAGACGCAGCAGATGCACCAAGTGGAAGGCATCATGATGGTCACCGCTGTATTTCAATCCATCATATTGCGTGACCGCAGCCGTATTCACTAGCTGCAGAGAATAGCCATGGGCTTGCAGGCCATCGACCAACCAGTACCAGTTGAAGGTAGATTCCACAGCAATGCATTGCAAGCTCTCCCGATAAGGGGAAAGCGCTTTAAGTGTTAGCGATAAGTCATTGCTTAAACCTAAATTCCTCTTTTAACCCGAACTGGAAGCCAAATGAAAGGTTGGCGAATTGAGAACTGGAGGATTTTCTGATCTGGCAGCAATAATTTTGTTGACAATGTAGCGTACCAAAGTAGGCCATCGCTCCATTTTTGACAACTGAGGCGCATTTGCCAGAATTGAGTCAAGACCGTTGCGGATATTGGAGATCATTACTTTGATCTGATTCCCGGCTTCATGAGCCAACGTCAGCAATAGACGAGATTGACCTGCATGCCGAGTCAGGCGAGCAACACCGCTTAGCAGCATAGGGCGACTCGTAATTGCTTCCAGGTGCGTTCTGGGGTGTGCCAGGCGAACATACCAACTCCACCAATTGTAGATCAGTGCGACTGCCCGTGCTGAGAGATTGCAGCGTTCCAGGTCATGGGTGGTATAACCACCCCAGCCCCATTGATTCTTCAATTCATCAAAGCCATTTTCACAATCTGCTCGATCGCGGTATAGCTGACCAAAAGCTTCCAGGGAGTAGTCCGCATTGGTAACCAGTACAGTATGTTCCCAGAGTTTAATCTTGTCTGAATGGTCAACGAAGTGCAGCGTTCTCTGTTGAGCATCAGAGTTCACCTCGGCTGCCAGATTGCCTTTCACCTGACGTCGCAGTACCACTACTCGTCGCGCGCGACTCCAGCCTGCCAGTCGGAGCTCGTCCTCCACTGCATAGAAGCCTTGCCCTACATTCTGCCACTGATTTTGCTGCCATTTCCGCTCGATCAAACGCCTAATCCCAGCAGTCTGGCGAAGCTTGAACAAATAACGCTGATCAATCTCTTCCATTTCAGCCATCACTCCTTCGTTGCCAAAAGCGTTGTCGCCACGCACCAGCGTGGGACGCTTTTCAGGAGCAAGCCCTTCGATCAGCTGCCGCAGACGGGGTAGGCTATGTTTGGGAGTATGGGATTTACCGTTTTGCACTTCAACATCAAGCACCAGCCGAACATTGCTGATCCAGTAAGTATGCAGAGTGTGGCTTGGTCGCCCTGGCTTCCTGGGATTGTAGCCGATCTCAGCACCTATTTGGCGGCCATACAACAGCTTGACGCTGGTATCAGCGTCAAGAATCCAAGCAGTACTCAAGGCCTCACGAGTACTCTCACTTAGCGCTGTGTCCATCCAGATCGCACTCTTCATTACCTGGGCCAGGCAGGCAGCACGTTGTGCTTCATCACAACGCTTGGGTAAGCCGGGTGCAAGCGCACTCAGCGCACGGCGTAAGCTCTCATCGCTGACAATCTTGCCCATACCAAGTATCTCAGGTGCAACTTCATCGCCACGTAGCCCGGCTATGTGCGCATAACGCCGCTGCCCATCCAGAATCGACAACAACCATGTGCCCAGTATATCAACCACCTTAGGTGCATTTGGACTGGTGTAGGTAAGAGGACACCATCCGCCCAGCGAGAAAATAATCCGGTAACTTCCAAGAACTCGGCAAAAAATGCCAATTGACCCATGGCTGTGGCACTTCCGTTTTCATCCCAGCGTACATGAAATCGACCACCAGGGGTAGACAAGCACAACTCCTGTGCAGCTTGCCCCATCTTCTGCACAGCGCTGTCTACCGCCTTTACCACTCCTTTTTCCTCAAAATCTTTTTCACCCATTGGGTGATTCCTTCATTCAACCGCAAAACCTTTACAGTACTACATTTACGGCTATTTTTATAAGTTTAACTGAGGAAAATAGGTTAACCGCTTCTCAAACACGCGTTTGTCTTCTTCGTCTATTACAACCAATACATGATTATTTGAGTGTAAATCAATTCCGCAGTAATGTTGCATGTCAGTCTCCTCTCCGTTATTGGAGCAACCAGTCTAACAACTGGCTGCGAGGAGGCTGGCTAGAGGATTATCAGGTTCCATTTAGAAATGGAATAACAACCTCCATTCTGGCAAATTCTATAACTGTTGAATCCTCCTCAATGTCTATACTTATATAAATTGAAAGGGTTCTCAGAGATGACTGCATAGCTTCAGCTAAAAAGAAATTATTTTTGATGACTCTTCGATAAGAGCTGGTCTTACGCGTTTGTACGTATTTTTTTAGCCAGCATATTTCGATAATCTATTGAACCATCGGAACTTAGCAAAAAGGCGTTTATTTATTTTTTATCATTCTCCCGGGAACGCCATGAAAGGAAGTTAAGAGATGAAAAAACTATTGCATATTATCGCTACACCCCGGGGGATGGATTCCAGAACCCTGCAAATATCACGCGTCTTTCTGGATGCATTTAAACAGAGTCATTCCGAATGGGTTATTGAAGAACTGGATCTCACAAAAGAACAACTGCCTTCGCTGACTATGAAGCGGGTGGATGGCAAATATGTGCTGCTAGGCGGTAAAGAATTATATGGAGATTTAAAGGAAGCCTGGGAAGAGATCATCGCGCATATCGAACGCTTCCTTTCAGCAGACGCCTATCTGCTCAGTACGCCGATGTGGAATTTCAACATCCCCTATCCACTGAAACATTACATCGACATTATTGTTCAACCAAAATATCTCTTCCGCTACACGGACAGCGGGGTAGAAGGTTTAGTCAAAGACAGGAAGATGGTAGTGATTACCAGTCGCGGGGGCGATTACACGCCGGAAAGTCCCAGCCGCGATTTTGATTTCCAGGAGCCGTATTTGCGTACCATCTTCGGGTTTGTCGGGCTGATAGATATCCGTTTCATTATTGCCCAGCCCATGGATATGGATGTCGATTTGCAAAAGGCTAGAATAGAAGAAGCCAAAACTAAGGCAGCAAGCGTAGCAAAAGAATTTTAGTCGAAGGAGAAAAACGGTGCCTCGTGACATACCGGTTGGTAACGGAAATATTCTTGTAGCATTCGACGGAAATTACCGCCTGCGGGAATTTCATTTCCCGCACGTAGGAGAAGAAAACCACATCGGGGAACGGCCTTTTCGCTTCGGTGTATGGGTCAACGGCAACTTTAGTTGGATTCCGGATGGATGGCGAATCACCAAGAATTATCTTGAGAAGACATTGATAACGAATGTTGAGCTAACTCACGATACATGGAAACTGAGAATCATCGCTAACGATCTGGTCGATTTTCATGAGAATATTTATTTAAAAAAACTGACTGTACAGAATTTCTCCGGCGAGAAGAAAGAAGTACGCTTGTTTCTGGCACAGAATTTTTCTATTCTCGGCAACGATATCGGTGATACTGCCGCTTTTCGACCAGAGGAGAATGTTCTGCTTCATTACAAGGCGAATCGCTACTTTCTGATCAATACTTTTGCAAATAAAAAACCAGGCATCGATTTTTTTGCAACCGGCAACAAAGATTCCAAATACGATACAGGTACATGGAAAGATGCCGAAGACGGCGTACTGAGCCGGAATCCTATTGCACAGGGCTCGGTAGATTCTGTCGCTGCCATTCATTTATTCGTGGAAAAAAATGCAAGCGACACAGGTTATTACTGGATATGTGCTGGAACGAACTGGAGTGAAGTAGAACATTTAAACTCTGTCGTTAGAAAAACGGGACCCGAGGCAATTATTAAACGTACCGCGGATTATTGGAAACTGTGGGTAGAAAAAGAAAAATTGAATTATGATCTTCTCCCGGAAGCAACCGCCCACCTTTACCGAAAAAGTCTTTTGATCTGCCGCACCCAAATAAATAATTGCGGCAGCATTATTGCAGCGAACGATTCTGATGCCATACATTTCAATCGCGATACTTATAGTTATATGTGGCCGCGAGACGCCGCACTGGTTGCCTATGCGCTGGATCTGGCAGGTTATTCAGAAATCACAAGAAACTTTTTTAACTTCTGCGCTGGGATTATGGAGAAAAATGGTTATTTTCTCCATAAATATAATCCGTCGGGATCTCCGGCAAGTTCCTGGCATCCTTGGCAGAAGGATGACAAAGTTCAGCTTCCCATTCAAGAAGATGAAACGGCCCTGGTTATTTGGGCGCTGTGGCATCACTATAGAAAATTTCACGATATCGAATTCATTAAACCGCTCTATAAACCCTTCATTAAGAATGCCGCCGATTTCATGATGAACTACCGTGATGCCGACACTGCCTTACCCCTACCAAGTTACGATCTCTGGGAAGAACGCCGCGGCGTACTTACGTTCACAGCAGCGGCGGTCTTTGGCGGCTTAACTGCAGCGGCACATTTCGCAGAATCCTTTGGCGAAACGGAACTCGCGGAAGAATACCGCCGGGGCGCACGTCAAATGCGTGAGGCAATGGACACTTATCTTTATCTCGAGCGGGAAAAAAGATTCTGCCGAATGATTAATTTCAAAGAAGATGGATCAAGCGAGATCGATCGGACCCTCGATGCAAGTCTGTATGGCATTTTCGCGTTCGGCGCTTATGATCCTCATGATGAAAAGGTAAAGAACACTATGCGACAGGTTTATGAAACGTTATGGTGCAGAACGCATGTCGGCGGGTTGGCCCGCTACGAAAATGATGCATACTACCGCGCCAGTGAAAATACAGCCGGCAATCCCTGGTTCATAACCACCCTATGGCTGGCTCAGTATTACATCGCGACAGCCTGCCAAAAAGACGATTTAAAAAAGGCATTAGGAATTATGCAATGGGTGGAAAAACACGCGTTGTCAAGCGGAGTCCTGGCGGAACAGATACACCCGGATACCAATATCCCTCTTTCGGTTTCACCTTTGACATGGAGTCACGCCACATACATTGCGGTAGTGCACGAATATCTCAGCAAACTTCTTGAAATAGAAAAATGTTCCGCTTGCGGTCGTCCGAAATATCAAATGAACCGGGAATAACCGGAAAGGAATGATCATAAAACTTCAATTGGCTTTGGTGCACGTGCCTTCATTGTCCATTGAGGGATAGTTAGCCGAAGGTCATGTAGGACAATAAAGATTATTCGTTTTTTTCATAATCTATTTTCTCCCTTTCTATTTTCCTGTTGAATACAAGTGAAAAGCACTCATGTTTTACTGAACAGGACTACCTTTGGATGTGTCCCTCTTCAAGCAATTCATTAAGCTGATAACTTTCTGGCTATTTTCGCAACATGGATTCCCTGGAAACGAGCAACTTTTAATTCGTTCTCCGACGGTTGGCGACTGCCATCACTATCTGCAAGCGTGCTCGCCCCATAAGGCGATCCGCCGGTAATTTCACTCATGTTCAGAATCTCCTGACAAGAATAGGGAACACCCACAATAATCATGCCTTGATGTAACAATGTGGAGTGGAACGAAGTGATTGTAGTTTCCTGTCCGCCGTGCTGTGAGGCTGTGGATGTGAACACACTGCCCACCTTGCCAATCAAACTACCGCTGAGCCACAAGCGGCCGGTCTGATCAAGAAAATTGCGCATCTGTGCGCACATATTGCCAAAACGTGTTGGAGTGCCAAAGATGATGGCATCATAGCTTGGCAACTCGTCTACTGTCGCGATTGGTGCTGCCTGATCGAGCTTGGCACCAACCTTTCGCGCCACCTCTTCCGGCATCAGCTCAGGCACGCGTTTGATGGTGATCTCGGTGCCTTCAACGCTGCGCGCACCTTCAGCCACTGCTTTCGCCATGGTTTCGATGTGCCCATACATGCTGTAATAAAGAACAAGAATCTTTGTCATATATATATTACCTCCTGATTTTGTGGGGTCGTGCAATAGTCTCAATACTTGCGTTCACTGACACGTCGCTTTCGATCTTGCTCATATGCACTTTCACTGTTGATGTATAAATACCATGCTATGACGCATGACCGATGCTACAGCAGTGACTGACTTCAAATCACGCTTGACCAAATCAAAAGTTACTTTTCCTTGAAGGAAATTAAAATAAGCAAGAACCTTAATTTGATCTCAGCATAATGCTTAAAAAAACAAGAACAGAAAATTTTGCAAATCGATGAATGACCCAGCTCAGCAGCACTGCAGCCCATTGATCTGAAAACCTTGAAAAACTGGTGGGAGAATTTTGGTGGTCTCCGACCGGACAGTCTGATGGCTCGGGTTTGTCAGATAATCTCAATCTTAAAATAGTCCTGGCTTGTATCGACCCAGGCTCGTGCCGAGCGTCTTGCCTTCACCTGGATCACCCTCCCACCCCATCCAATTGATTTTCAGGTTCAAACGGGAATTTGTTCAGCTTTTCCCGACCAATTGAAGAACCCGGATAATCACTACGTATTTATACGTATTTAATTGCCTTCTATTTTTCTATAAATTGTCAAATTAGGTCACTGGCATAGTAATGTAATACCAAGATTATATTTGTCTTTCACCCTACTAATTGGGTTGCTTTATTAAAGAGGAGACAAAGATAGAGTCTATTAAACCCCTTGCAAAGAATATCCGGAAGAAAACGTCGCTCACAGGCAGTGGATCTAATTTCATTTCCAAATCAAACATGACACGAAGACGAGCCGCAGACAGTATAAATAATACGGTAAGGAGAAGCTGACACAGTCAGACTTGATTTAGAAATGGAATAACAGTGTGCAAATGAGGAAGATCTTACCCTCGTATTGCTGTTTCAGTTTATTACAAGGTACAGGCCAGAGGATTTGAAGCAGGACATGAACGGGATGATTGGTTGACTGCAGAATGGAGGGAAAACAATGAGTACTAGCAGAACGAAACCAAGAAACGGTTTCGACACTAAAGCTGAAAATATCGAAAACGAGCATGCAGTTCTGATACTTTCTGATGATGGCTTGATTCGCGATTGCAACGAGGCGGGCGCGAAGTTATTGGGTTGTTCACCCAAGAATTTGCCGAAACTTCATATCTCCAAGTTATTACCAAAGCTGGCGAAAATCGAGCTACTAAAAGGAGAACGGATTAACCCCTATTTGCGCCTTCTTTCACGCATAGGACATCATTTTGAAGTGGTGAGTATGAGCGGGGTACATTTTGCAGGAAAACTATTTTTTAGCGATGTAAAAAATCACGGTTTACACCGCCTGATTGTCATGATCTATCCAATCTATCAAGGAAATACTTTGCATAAAGAAACCAAGCAAGTTAGTACTATTTTGGATTAACGGCCCTCACCCGCCTCAGCATTTCAACTGTAGCGCAGAGCATTCTTTATCGCTTATTTCTTCTGAGTGCCTTGTTGCCACGGGCGGGCTACTATGAGATTGTGAAAACGAAGTTTCGCTAAAAAATCATAGCGAGCCCCCTGGCGCGAGGGGAACGGATGCAGAGACGAGAATAACTGGCTGAAAGTGGTCTTTTTCATACCCCTTGGGTCACGATTGGGAGCAAGATAGGGACAATACGCTCATAACTCATAAGTATGCTATCGGTAATGGAAGGAGTGCAAAAAAAACTCATGAAGATCCCCCGTCTAATGATGTATTACTTGCAGGATTTGCCCGCTGATCTGTTGCCACTGGTTGAACAGATTGCAGATCTGGCCACAGACTTGCGCTGGACCTGGAGTCATGCTGGCGATGAGGTATGGAAAACAATGGACCCACAATTATGGGAACAAACTGAAAATCCATTTGTTGTGTTGCAAAACTTGTCGCGCGGACGACTGGAAGAATTAAATCAAAGCACGCAATTTAAGCAACACCTTCTTAATAGTTTAACCAAGGCGCGCAATGGCTCCTGTGATTCCCGTGGTTGGTTTGGAGAAGTGCATGCCGAAGCCAAACTTAAGGGGATCGCCTATTTCAGTATGGAATTTGGTTTGGGTAAGGCTTTGCCATTGTATGCAGGCGGTCTGGGTATACTGGCGGGGGACTACCTCAAGGCCGCCAGTGATCTGGCCGTGCCCGTAACCGCGATCGGTCTTCTCTATCAAGAAGGTTATTTTCGACAAGTATTGGATGTAAATGGCTGGCAGCAGGAAATTTATTCTTATAATGATTCTAGCAGTTTACCGCTACGCCCAGTACTGGCTCATGACGGTGCTTGGTTACACATACCCATCGAGTTACCTGGGCGAACGGTACGCTTGCAGGTTTGGGAAGCGCGAGTGGGGCGGGTTAGCTTGTATTTACTCGATAGTAACAATCTCCTTAACAGTGCGCGTGATCGCGGCATTACCAGCAAACTCTATGGCGGTGGAGAAGAAATTCGTCTGGTGCAGGAGATCGTTCTAGGAATAGGTGGTTGGCGGTTAATTGAAGCATTAGGACTGGAAATTGATGTCTGTCATCTGAATGAGGGGCATGCCGCTTTCGTTACACTGGAACGCGCTCGCTGTTTCAGTGAGAAACGGCAAATAGATTTTTGGGAGGCACTTTGGGCCACACGACCAGGCAACATTTTCACCACACACACGCCGGTGGCAGCCGGTTTCGATACCTTTCCACGTGAGTTGCTAGCAAAATATGGTTTGATATATACCAAAGACCTCGGTGTAGCACCTGAGGAATTAGTGACGCTGGGCCGTCGAAATGGGCAAGATGGCAATGAGCCCTTCAATATGGCCTATCTGGCGGCACGAACTTGCGGCAGGATAAATGGTGTAAGCCGCCTACATGGCAAAGTTAGCCAAAGTATTTTCCAAGTTCTCTACCCCCATTGGCCTGAGTGTGAAATACCCATAAGTTATGTGACCAACGGTGTGCATGTGCCATCATGGGATTCTCCCTGGGCCGATGAAATTTGGACACAATCTTGTGGCAAGGACCGCTGGCTCGGCACGGAAGAAATGCTTGCCAACGCAATTAACAAACTGGATGATGCAACGCTGTGGGTCTTGTGTGGACAAGAACGTGCTGACTTGGTGCGTCAGGCACGGCAACGACTTCGCTTGCAATTGAGTCAAAGGGGCGCAGAGAAGGAGACTATTAATCAGGTTGACCAGATTCTTGACCCCAATGTGCTAACACTCGGATTTGCA
The DNA here is from genome assembly GCF_033063275.1 of Nitrosomonas sp. Is37. Taxonomy (NCBI): domain Bacteria; kingdom Pseudomonadati; phylum Pseudomonadota; class Betaproteobacteria; order Nitrosomonadales; family Nitrosomonadaceae; genus Nitrosomonas; species Nitrosomonas sp. Is37. The sequence goes on from NZ_JAWJYP010000001.1 coordinate 10,058, forward strand.
CGGCGTTTCACCGCGTACAAGCGCCCCAACCTGTTGCTGCATGATGTTAACCGCCTGATTCGAATACTTACTGATGCACAACGACCGGTACAAATCGTTGTTGCTGGCAAAGCGCACCCTGCCGACATTGAAGGAAAACGCTTCATTCAGCAATGGGCGCAATTTGCTGCTCAACCAGTTGTCCGTAAACTTGTAATATTTCTCGAAGATTACGATATTGCCCTCGCACAGGAGCTGGTGCAAGGCGTGGATGTATGGATCAACACGCCACGCCGACCGTGGGAAGCCAGTGGCACCAGCGGTATGAAAGTATTGGTGAACGGTGGTTTAAATCTCTCGGAATTGGATGGATGGTGGGCCGAAGCCTACACACCGGAAGTTGGCTGGGCGTTAGGTGATGGCAAAGAACATACTGAAGCGGGCTGGGACGACGTGGAAGCCGAACAGCTCTACCATCTTCTCGAAGAAGAAATTGTACCGATGTTCTATGATCGCGATGCAACGGGTATTCCCCGAGCTTGGGTTGCCCGCATGCGCGCCAGTATGGCTCATCTCGCTCCGCAGTTCAGCAGCAATCGCATGGTACGCGAATATGTTGAAAAGTTGTATCTTCCCGCTGCCATCATCTTTCAACAACGAACAGCCCAAGGAAGCGTCATTGCTAAAAAACTTCGTTTGTGGAATGAACAGTTAAGGCGAAATTGGCATCAGGTACATTGGGGTAATCTGACGGTATCGGAAGAAAAGGATGGCTGGGTATTTGAAGTACAGATTTATCTAGGGGAAGTTTTACCTGATTTTGTCCAGATCCAGCTATATGCAAACCCGCTAGATAGCGAAGCGCCTGTTTGCGAGACAATGCGACGCCACGCTAGCATTCCGGGTGCTTTAAATGGCTTCCTTTATAGAAGTAATTTACCTACCACACGTCCTTACACTGATTTCACGCCTCGCTGCGTGGCGTACCATCCAGATGCTTGTACTCCCATTGAGAACAACCTGATTCACTGGTGGTCAGGTACGGCAGTGTTGCATAGAAATTCACAATGATAGTGTTTAACCGGGGATTGAGCATGAGTTACTAATTGAGTTCAGTTATAGCGATTACCACCAAAGGTGCTACCAATCCCTAGAACCTGACATCAATACCATGGACTAAAAATTGGGAGGTATATTATGAATGTTAATCCATTACTGCAGATCAAAGCACTCGGCCAGAACGTCTGGCTCGACTACATCCAGCGTAACATGCTGATAAATGGTGAAGTTGCCAGAATGATAGAGAAAGACGGCTTGGCAGGGATAACTTCCAACCCAGCCATTTTTGAAAAGGCGATCAGCGAACACCATGACTACGATGAAGCAATCACATTGCTTACGCGTCGTGGTATGCCACCAAAAGAAATTTATGAAGCACTTGCCTTAGAAGACGTAGCTCGGGCTGCCGAACTGTTTCGACCGCTCTACGATGAATCAAACGGTCATGAAGGTTTTGTCAGTCTGGAGGTCTCACCCCATCTTGCTTATGACACGGAACAAACCATCAGCGAAGCTGAGCGGCTATGGACAGCGCTTAACCGGCCTAATATCCTGATCAAGGTACCGGCAACCCAGGCAGGATTACCTGCCATCACGCATCTGCTTGCCGCGGGTATCAACATCAATGTAACGATATTGTTCAGTCTGGAACGTTATCGGCAGGTAGTCGATGCATTCCTGGCGGGACTGGAAATCCGCGTGGCCCAGCATAAGCCTGTTGATCATATTACTTCCGTTGCCAGTTTTTTCCTGAGTCGCATTGATGTATTGGTGGATAAACGTCTGGATGAGCTTGACAGAATTACTGACTACAAATCTGCAGGTGCTTTACGGGGTAAAGCTGCCATCGCTTGTGCACGCCTTGCTTATCAGCACTATCAGCAATGGATTAAAGATAAGCGCTGGCAATCCTTATCCAGCCATGGTGCACGCACCCAGCGTCTGCTATGGGCGAGTACCGGAACTAAAGATCCGATTTACAGCGATACCAAATATGTCGAACCTTTAATCGCTAAGGATACGATTAACACGATGCCACTACAAACACTGATTGCTTATCGTGATCATGGTCAGCCAGCATTGCGCATTGAGCTGGAATTAGATGAAGCCCGTAGCTTGCCAGAAAAACTCTATCAAATTGGAATTGACCTGGAGGCAGTCAGCGAGCAATTGGAAGTGGAAGGTGTGCAAAAATTTGCTGTCCCTTTCGATAAATTGCTGGAGCGCTTAAGCCAATGGTGACCCCTGTTATCCCAAGAGTCATTGCAAAGTTCTCTCCTTTACTCCTTACAGTACTTGTTTCGGGCTGCGTCAGCTTCGCTAAAGGGGTCACTGAAGCAGTCCTTAGCGGACAAGGCAAGGAAGAGGATACCCGGAAGTGCTATATACGCGGTCGTTCGCTCGAGGGATTGGAAGCAAAGTTAAAGCGGCAGGAGCAGCTGGCTCAAGCAAGCAAAAGTGATCATCCTGTACTTAAGGTGCTGGTGGTACATGGGATTGGTTCTCATCAGCCAGGTTATTCTACCCGCCTGACTGAAAACTTGGTGCAGGCCCTCTCTCTCAATCATGTCCAGGAAACAATCAAGGAGATTACCATCACTCATCCTAAGTATCCAAACCAGGAACTGGGATTGCTCCGCCTGACACGTTACATAAATGCCAATGAAAGCAGGGAAATTATTTTCGCAGAACTCACTTGGGATTCAATTATAGCAAAGGAGAAACAAACCATTAGCTTTGATAACTCCGGTGAGTATTCCTTCCGGCGCGCACCGTTCAACAATATCATGAAGGTATTTGTCAATGACACTATTCCCGATGTGATGATGTTCAATAGTACCTCACGGCAAAAGATCCATGTTTCTGTTGGTCAGTCGCTCTGCTGGCTCATGAGTGAGAGCTGGGCATCACTTAAGACTAAGACTGCCCAATTCTGCGATGGAACTGCTCCTACCAGCCTTGACCAGCTAGATGATGAGTTCGTTTTTATAACTCACAGTCTCGGAAGTCGAATTACTGTGGATGCTTTACAATGGATAGCGAGTATCCTCAGTGACATCACTAAGTTCAAAGCCGCTCTTGCAGAGGATTTGCAAAATCCCCAGAGTACCACTGCAACTCCTCTTCAAACAAATACAACAAGCAGTTTCCTGAAAAAAAACACCACTTACAACAAAAGGAATTTACGGTTTTTATGCTTTCCAACCAATTGCCCCTCTTGCAAATGGGACAGCCCAAACCGGAAGTTACTGGTCGAATTGCCGATATCTGTAGCCTGAAAGCTACCCATGAAGCGGAAAAGCTCTTCAGTAAAACTCATCTCATTGCCTTCAGCGATCCCAACGATTTATTTAGCTACGCGCTACCTCCCAGCTTTATGAATGAGTACGTGGATTCACGTCTCTGTCCAGTCCTGACTAATGCCATTCTGAACGTAACCAGTATTACAAATATCTTTGTTGGAAAATTTGCCAATCCCTTTTCCGCTCATACCGAATATGACAATGATCCGAGAGTAATTGGTCTTATCGCCAAAGGGATTGGTCATAGCGATGTGGACCCAGGAGTAGCCGAGCATTGCACCTGGCTGGAATCAGTTCCCGATGGTTGATAAGGAATCTTCAGCTACCCTTATAACAGCAGAAAGAGAAATAAAGAGAATGGAAAATTGGGATAAAAGCAGTACTTTGTTATCATGTGCTGAGCAATCGTTGGTTGAAGTCATGAGCAAGCCAAAACATATCAGTCCGAATATTTCATCATAGCTGAGGTAGTTTGAGGAATCACTATGCGCAAGATTGTTTTATTTATCTTATTGTCAGGGGCCCTGTCGACTTCGAGCTGGGGGGAGAACATCATTCGACCAGGATTATGGGAGGTAACGACCAAGTCTGATTTATTGGCATTGGTGCCCCATATTCCCTCGGAGCAAATGCAGCAGTTGACCAAGTTGGCCAGGCAGTATGGATTGGAGATGCCTCAAATCCGCAATGGCACGGCCACCTCCAATGTCTGCATTACACCGGAAATGGCCAAACAGGAGGTGCCTACCTATTTTTATGAAAATCAGTCTGGCTGTACGGTCAAGAATGCCAGCCGAACAGGGAACCGCTATCAAATGGAGCTGACGTGTGATAATCCCCAATTTAAAGGCAATGGTTACGCGGAAGGTGTTTTTATCACCCCTGAAAGCTTCAGCGGGCGAACAGAATTCGACAGCGTGGTACAAGGCGCGCCACTCTACACTAAAGCCGATACCGAGGGCCGCTGGATCAGTGAGCGATGTGAAGTAGTGAAGCCCTTGCCATAATGTATATAAAGGGCGATTACGTTGCGGCCTGCCAAAGCAGTTGCTAAATTGGACGACAAGTCCACTCATGGCTTTGCTCTTTGCAATTGGCAATCCTTTTGACTCCACTGCGCTAAAAAACGACACGCTTGGAAAGAGGGGGACTGCTGACAATCGCCTGCTAATCTGCCGGGGTTTGTCTGGGGACTGAGATGCAAGCTGCACACAAAACTGGTTTCATAGCCTTAGGGTTAATGGCATTTCTTACAAGTGTGAACAGTCAAGCAAGCGACACAGTAGAGTTGGCAGGCGATGTTTTGCGCTTTGTGTTACCGACAACCGGCGCGAGATTGGCGCTCGCCCATAAGGACGGCACAGGCGCGCTCCAACTTGGTGACTCAGTCGCCTTAACCCTCGGTGTCACTTATAGCCTTAAATATACCATTGATGAGGAACGACCCAACGGAGGTAAGCACAGCTTTCCTTCGGTCACGGCCTCCCTTTCATTTGCCTCCGCCGAGTTCATGCGCACGACGTTGTGGCCGGTGCAGCTATTGGCAATTTTGAGCAGTTACCTTTTCACTACCCCATACAAAGGCTGGCAGGTGGTAATAGAGGATAATGCCAAATATCACGGCATCAGACTAACTCGTATTTGGTAAAACACGAGAGGTAACAACAATGCCACCTAGAAAAAACTGACTATAGATAAACTTAATCCTTTGTTCTGGGCTACGGTTCCTTATCCGCCATCTCCAGTACTTCAGCCGCGGTAAATTGTCTGCTCATGTCACCATCCCAAGTCGCATTAAGCGGCAGGATATTCTGCACGCGCCCGGTGCGATCGAGATAGGTCTGTAAAGTTATATTCGGCTGCGTAATCGGGATGGCTATGGCGCGTGGATTCTGGATAACTTCCTTGAGCAGGGCCGGGTTGATCTTGGTCTGGCGCCGCAAAGCAAGCTTTGCCTTCGGAGTTGAGCGTGTGACATTCAACAATTTCTTGATGAACAGTTTGTTATTATCTCGTTTGTCATCTTCCAAGATAGGATAGGCTTGCAAATACAGCTCATGGCTGCGCCAGCCCAGCAGGCGAGGCTGATTTACTACGCACACCGGTGTGCCAACCGGTACTTCATTGTAAATACGCACGATGTCTTCTGGATACATGCGCAGACAACCGTGACTACCACGCAGCCCGATACTCGGCGGTTTGTCGGTGCCATGTATAGCGTATTTCGGCCAGGCTAGTCTCAGCACGTGGGTACCCATCGGGTTGTCCGGCCCAGGCGGTACGATAGCGGGCAGTAAATCACCGTTTTCCGCGTGTTCTTTACGAATAGAGGGGGTCGGTATCCAAGCGGGATTTTCTACTTTGGAGGAAATTTTAGTCACCCCTTCCGGCGTTCTCCATCCCACGCGTCCAATGCCAAGCGGATGGGTGATAACTTTCTGTGGCTCACCGTCTTTGGTCTTCGGAAAATAAAATAGCCGCATTGCCGCGAGATTGATAACGATGCCTTTGCGTGGTGCATCCGGTAGCACAAACTGGGTGGGAATCACGATTTCAGTGCCTTCTCCCGGTAACCAGGGATCGACACCTGGGTTGGCGCTCACTATCTCTTCGTATCCAAGGTTGAACCGCCGGGCAATATCGGAGAGCGTGTCTTCCTTGTTGGTGGTGATGACCTGCAGCATGCCGACCACGTCCTCACGCGCGGAGTCGAAACTGAACTCATGACTGGCTACCGGAACAGGCAACGGCTTAGCCACTGGAATGGGTGACTCCAATGGTCTGGTCAAAAATGGCTGACAGCCGCCGAGAAAGAAAAAGATGCCGAGCAGGCCACACATCAAAGCGGAACGTAACATTGACGAAAGTATTCTACTCATCTGCTGTTCCATTCATCTGCAAATCAAAAAAGTTAGATTACATGAATTCATCCCAGGTTTTCCATGAGGAAGATTTTTTAATGAAAGCTATTACAATAACTTGTTAAAAATAAGGATAATTTAGCGGATTAGCGGATTAGCGTATTCTGATATACAAGCATGATTCATGCCACAACATATACTCATCATTAATCAATTAGTTACATAACATTTGATAAGTAAAATATGAGAAAAATGTCGCCACTAATTAATTTGTTTCTATGCATGATATATATATGATACATAACACTATGTTTATTAAAGAATTATTTTGTCGTTATTTAGAGACGCATTTTAATATATGATATATAACATCATGTTTTTAAAATACTTTTTTTGTTGCTAATTAGAAACATAATAGAGACTATGCATCCATTCAGTTGCTTTTGCAGTTCATGCTTTCAATCTGACAGTGATTTTAGTAATAGTGCGTTCCTGGACAATTTAGATCAACGTAGCATGCATTATCTAATTGCCTTGCGTCTCAACCAGCCATTGCAAAGAGCATTGGTAGAAGAGACGGATTGGTGAGCACTATTGATGGGCACTGGGTGATGGCATAGAGCTGATTGGTTTTGATTATCAGGCACCAAGTTGGAAAAAACCACGGCGGATAGTGGGTATTCGACAAAAGATTGATAAGCAACCTGATGTCAAGGGTAAGACATTGTCTATATTTGCAGATGATCCAGTTTTTGCTCAATACCACTATAGTGCGCTAGCCACAGATATGGATTTACCTGCAACAGAACTTTGGCGTTTGTATCGTAGCCGTACTGACAGTGAAAACCGTATCAAAGAACTGAAATATGATTTTGGTGGGGAAAGCTTTAATCTCAGAGATTTCTGGACGACTGAAGCTGCTTTAATGACAGAAATACTGATTTACAATTTGATGAGCCTGTTTCGCCAAGCGGTACTAAGAAGTGATGCGGTTTCAGGCAGGCCTGATGTTCAACATACCCTCAAAATCCTGCACTATAAGCTTCTTTGCCAAAGCTGGCTACATCACTCATGAGGGCCGGGAAAAGATCATTACTGGCCGTGGCCATACAACAACGTGAATGGATCGATGGTTTTAGAATCAATCTAAAACGTTTGATCTTCCCGTTAAATTTAACTCAATATTCACACCTTAATTGGTTCTAATGGAAAATCTGGGTTCATCTCAACGTGGAGAAATGGTCACGATGTTAATTCCAGAGCAAACAGTGCGTAGCATACCTATCAATGTCAGCGACCAGATTAGCAATGCAAACCAACTCCAATATTGGGAAATAATCGCCAGTGAGCCAAAGCTAGTCACTTTCGCCAGAGAAAGTGTGCTGGCCGCATACATCCCCATGGGAAAGACTCTGCTCCAGGAAGGCGGATCGTAGGCATGAAATTGTCTACCAAACGCCAGTCTAGCCCATGGAAAAGTTTTTATCCATAGCGGTGCTGAAGCTGCGATACCCACACGAGTGAATTTTAGGATATCCATGACCAAAAGATAAGGAATCCACATTGTTCCAATAATCCATGCAAAAACAGTCATCCACAAAACAGCCAGCCAAATACCTTGCCATGCTGACAGAATTGGCATGCGCATAGCCAACTCGGCACCCGCCAGAGTGATGATTGCCGTTGCTCCCATGCAGATCCAGTAAGGGGCATCCCATTCGTTAAGTTCAAATCGCTGGAAAAACAGTCGATAAATTAACAACGTCACGATCATCAAATACAGGATAAAAGCCAGCGCCCAGAAACTCCCTGCCATAAAATAAGCATACTCCGCATGTATACCCGTTGCCTCCAGAAGGCGGACACCTAACATGGATACCGATGCTGTGCTAACGACAATCAGTAAGGTTGCGCCATTTACGATTTTGTACATGGGTTTCCCCCGCATAGAAACAAAATCAAGGAGAATGAAATAGATGCATACGACCCAGCCAATCAGGGCAATAAGCCATAATAACACGGCCAATTCCGCCGTTTGATGGAAGGTGATAAGCTGCATGCCGATGGTATTGGTGCCAACCACAAACGTCAGAAAAAGCACTGCACGCCGCAGAGTCCTGAGGTCCGCCATTAAATCTGGCAGGAAAAACACTATCCGTACAGTCAGAATGGTGCACAAAATCAGATAAGAAATCAGATTCAGTGTAAACAGCGCCCTGGCGATGCTGGGGAAAGCCATCGCTTCAAAGGCAATCGACACGATGCCGGTAGCCATCACCATGGCAAAATAGGCCAGGTGAAAATTCCTTATGCCGTCACCAATGATGCAACTGCGCTGTTTCATGAGTGCGTCAACCTAACCATTGCCTGTTCGAACAGTAGTAAGACCAGAAATCTTACTGACTTGATTGCTTACTTTTCTCTTTAGTAATCGGGTTTTGTAAAGTATAACCCTTCTCTTTCATTTTATATCCTCCGTAGGCACCCGCACCTGCTGCAACCAAAGTCCAGCAACCCGATAACAACGGCGGTATTAGCAGGAAAGTAACCACACTCAATATCTGTCTTTTCTTCATTATGAATTTGAAATTCTTGATAAAAGTCAGTTTAACTTTTAGAGCTTAAAAAGCTACCCGTAAACTTATTCTATTTCCTAAATCAAAAATGACGCGAAGGCGAGCCGCAGACAGTATAATAATACGACAAGGTGAAGCCGACAAAATCAGGTTTGATTTAGAAATGGAATTACCTATATTCTTGCAATGTACTCTTACTTTTTAGAGTATCTTACCTACTCTAAAAAAGCGAGTTTTTTCAATTATTGAACCTAGATTCCTCAGTTAGAGGTGGGATGGAGTGTGTGATTTTGCGAGTGCAGGGCAAGGCGCAACACGAAGTATTGGCAAGAATTACTGGATAGGGGCAATATTTTTCTGTACTTTTTATTTTGGATTAGTCTCGTTATTCTCAAAATAATTGGATTGAATGATCATACTTGGAGAACAACTAATGGCCTTGACGATTTAACTTTCTTATTTCTGCGTGTATCAAAAGTAAAATCTTTGTGGCAAGTTGATTTCCCGTTAGCCATTAGTTGTCCCTAAATTAGCTCAATACCACCACATCATCAAGACTAATTTGACCTTCATGCACACCAGTTAATGTGATTGAAACATTCGACCCGAAATTAACAATCAAATTATCACCTTGAAAATGCAGATCGGTGACAAAGCTCATCAATTGCTCTTTCGATTGCAAACCAAGTCCGGTATCAAATACTAATCTATCACCTTGGTCATGATGAAAATCTTCAACCTCCAAATGATCTGGTTCGCGGAAAACAAAATCATCAGCACCTCCTCCACCACGGACATGCTCTCCTCCGGTTACAGCAATAAAATCATCATCATCAGTAGGATCAAATCTTAATTGATCGTGAATTTTAAATGGAGCTTGTGCGCCAGGATCTACGATTTGCTGCTCAGCAATACGAACAAAAATTCCATCACCGTTATCATCAACAAATGTCGTGACTTCACGCCCAAATGGCTTGATCTCAGTAAAAATTACTTGATTGCCTTGTACTTCAAAAATATCATCATTATCAATATTTTTAGGTTCTAATTGGCCATCTTTAAATTCAAATACTTGGACTACCTTATTATTCTCAATCACAAATTTAAATGCTTTGTGATTGTTGCTTCCATTGGGATTATCATCAGATGTATCGTCGCGCAAACCGCCTTTATCATCGTTAAGATCGTGATTTAATCCGTCATCATTCATAATATATTCTCCTCTTTTTATCCTTCGATTAATTTAAAATCAACTACACACAAACCTATCTATTTAGATTTAATCTTGCTAAATCCTATTTGCTCTTTCAATCTGATCTTTAAATTCACCATTTGGGAATAGAGAAATTTCGTTGATGAAATGATAATTAATACCTCCTATTAATATGGACATTCTGTCTTTTTATTTGTTCCACATTTATTTCATAAATGATTGCACCTGGAATTTGCTAGAATTGAAATTAATAACCCGTGTTTCCTGGTGAATTCGATGAAGTTAAAGAAGCAAAAATGTAACTCATGCCTTATGCGGTGTGGGTTATAGTCTGCGCAAGATTCTGTGCCAATTGGCGATTTGTGTACTCGTTTTAGAATTAGTTTTAATCGACTACTGGCTAGTAATATGCCAAATTCACAGTTTGCCGGTTGAAAAGAAAGTTTTTCGAAATGACTAACCAATCTTCTGGCTGGTCATTAAAACAGGAGTATATAAATTACACTGATTACATGGCTTCCCTCGCATCGCTGATCAATGATGTGCGTGCCTGCACATTTTGCGCCGAGCAGTTGCCACTCAGCCCGCGTCCGGTCTTCCAAATACATGAATCAGCCCGTATTCTGCTGGCAGGGCAAGCGCCAGGCAAGAGGGTCCATGAAACCGGTATCCCGTTCAATGATCCAAGCGGTGACAGATTGCGTGCTTGGTTGGGTATTTCGCACGAGATATTTTATGATGCTAAGCAGATAACCATCCTGCCTATGGGTTTCTGCTTTCCTGGAACAGGCAAATCAGGCGATTTGCCTCCGCGGCCCGAATGTGCTCTGAGGTGGCGAGCAGCATTGCTGTCACACTTGAAGAATCTCAAACTCACGCTGGTATTAGGACAATACGCACAAGCCTATCACCTTCCGAACGCAGGTGCATCGCTAACCGAGACCGTTCGAGCATGGCGGAAGAACTGGCCTTATATTGTTCCCCTCCCTCATCCGAGTCCTCGCAACAATCTGTGGTTCAAGCGCAATCCGTGGTTCGAGCAGGAACTCATTCCTGTTCTTCGAGCCCGGGTAGCAGAGGTACTCAAACGTGACAGTTAACCCTTTCATTAAGAAAATCGCCTCCGGCTTCGTTATAACTCACCCTGCTGAGCGGCTGCTTGACCGAAACTCCCTTCGGGCGCTTCCGTGCAGTACCTGTCCCATAATTCCTCCCTTGCTAGCTGGCTGTATGTTACTCCAGTCCAGTTAGCTACCAGAAAGGAGACGTTACTTGGTAAAAGAATTGAAAATGTGCATAGATTTCACCTCGTTACCGTTTGACGTCCGAAGCGGGATGCACTGAGCTCTACATCGGCACGTGCCCAAGCCTTTTTGAAGCGCGCTTCGATGAGCATTGCCTGATCGTCTTTCTTCTGTGCGCGCAGCGCCTGCATCAGCCCGTAAAGCGCCCAGCCATTGTTGCGATTTTTCCTCAGATCATCCCAATATACTGTTTCCGCTTCGTCCGGACGCCCTGATTCCAGCAGAATGGCACCCAGCGCCAGCCGCGGTGGAAAGTGAAATTCCAATGGCTCCGTGTACACCAGGGCATCTTCAAGGCGAACCGCCCGTTCAAGGTGTGCGATGGCTTGATCAAATTGACCATGCGCAGCGGCGATTTCACCGGCGAGCACTTCGGGTGCAACGCGCAAGATGGTGCGGCGGGTATTTTTCGATAGCAGCGGGCCGTCCAGTGATGGATCATGCATGATCTTGCGCAGCGTCTCCAGCTCTTGCCCTGCTTGTTGCAATTGCCCTGTGGCGACAAATGCGAGACCACGTACATAATGCCAGCTTCCTTTCAAAAATACGTTGGTGGGTGGCGGCGCAGGCTCGGCAAGGATCTCCTGCCAGCGCCCGAATCTTGCCAGTGCCCAGTATGGCTGCATACGGAATAGTGCGGTCAATGGCAAATCTTTTAGCATGGCATCGTCTATTCTGCTGGCCGCTTCCCGAGCCGATTCGATCGCAATCCTGCTTTGCCCATCCATCGTTGCAGCAAACGACAGGAAATGGATGTTATGCGGATAATAGACCATCGGATAAATTCCCTGCGCGCGGCTCTGCGCGATGTAATTCTCATCCGCAGCGATGGCAAGTTGATTGCTTTTCATTGCATCGGCATAGCGACCCACGCGCAGATAGATGTGCGAAGGCATATGTATCATGTGTCCCGCGGCGGGCATCAGCGTCAGCAGCGTATCGGCCACCTTTTCTGCCCGTTCCGGCGTACTCGTCGGCTCGACGAGGTGGATATACATATGCAGCGCACCCGGGTGCTGCGGATTGCGTCGTATGACTTCTTCAGTGAGCGCAACGATTTCAGTCGTCCCTTTTTGTGAATAACCATCACGCATCCAATAGTCCCAAGGATGGATATTCATCATTGATTCGATATAAAATGTCGCAATATCATCATCGTCCGGAAAACGCTGATGTACTTCCCGCATTGCATCCGCATAGGCTTTGTCATTTGCCGCCCGTTGCTCAGGCTTTCCTGTATAACGTTTTTCGAGCGCATCGATAAGCGCCTGCTCCCGCACTGATGCTGTTGCCTTGCTTGCTACAGCCTTTTGGATGAGTTCCAGAGCCGGCGCTTCATCCCTAGGATCCATCGGCGCGTTGATGTTGGGGCCCAGTACCAGCGCTTGACCCCAATAAGCCATGGCGAGCGTGGGATCGAGCCGTGCCGCTTCCCGGAATGCGCGACGTGCTTCTGCATGGTTGAATCCATAGGCAAGATTGAGCCCCTGGTCGATGTACTGTTGAGCTAATTTGTTGCGGGTACTGACCGGAAATGTGTGAGAACCCAGGTTCAGCAAGCTTGATGCAAGCTGACCGTTCGGATCTGACTTAGCCGTTATGCCGGATTGCATATCATGCTTGTGACCAGCGCCAGATTCTGCGGCAGTTGCATGATTTCTGGCCGAAGTCGCTTCGCCAGTCTCTGCTAATGCGCCAGAGACACCTGCAGCGGCTAAGGTCAGACCAATTATTATTAGATGGATGATATGGAGTTGCATGAACATGATCTCCTTAAATAAGTATGGGTCTTTGGAATTAATTCTCGGCAGTGGTCGGATCAATCACGGCTTTGATTCGAGAAATACGATTCGCGGGAAACTCACCCTGATCAGCATGTGCTTTGATAGTAGCTTCGTCGGGCGCGATGTAGAGGCAATAGACTTTATCATCCGTTACGTAGCTTTCCAGCCATTGAATTTGCGGACCCATCTTGTTCAGAATACTGCAGGATTTTTGCGAAATAGCCTGAAGATCCTGTGGCGTAAGAGAACCAGCACCAGGAATGTCACGTTCGATGATATATTTCGGCATTTTTATCTCCTATGGAATAAAGATTAAATATATGACTGGTCGTCTTATATTGATACAAAAAAATTAAGGCTTGAAAAAATCATCCAACAGATCCTTGCAGCATTGCTTAACCGGGGTAGATGATTTTTCTATTTTCATCCTCAATAAAGCTCCCTGCCAGGTATTTATAAGCAAATCTGCCATCTCCTCAGCTAATTTGTCTGATCTTACCGTGCCCTGCTGCTGCGCTTTAGCCAGCCCGGATTGCAATAAATCCCGATAACGTCCAACGGCAGACTGAAGAGATTTCCGGCAAATTTCACTGGTATCGCCTATTTCCCCCATCAGATTACCCAGCAGACAACCGCCTTTAAACTCATTTTTTTCAAGCTCTACGATGAGTTCATCAAAATATCGCCGTATCGCACTCAGCGCGTCAGCCTCGGATTGTTGCAAATATGCTGCTAATTGCGCGATAAAGGGGTCAATATAGTGCTGAATGACTTCCGCGCCAAAATTTTCTTTACTGCCAAAGTAATTATAAAAAGATCCTTTTGGAATATTTGCCGCATCGAGGATTTCCTGTAACCCCGTGCCATGATAGCCATGCTCCATGAGCATGGTCACTCCCTGATTCAACAAGTTTTCTCGCTTGAGTTCTTTTTTCATCACTTTAGTCATATATTTATAATATGACCGGTCGTATTAATATGTCAAGAGAGAATGAGCGCTTACTTGCGCTTAATGGGCTTGTCAGAAAATTCAAAAAAATTGATAGAAACAAAGAAGCCAGCAAAGTGAGCCAAGGAAATCGCAAAATTAGCGGAAAGCCTTACGAGACGAGCGGTGTAAAATTGGCAGGTCTCTACGATAGCCATGCCTCAAAATTTAATCTTCTGTAGACCGAAACTGTAATAGCGCCACTGGAAATGAAGTGAATAGCGCAGAAGCAAATAGCTCAGGTATGTCGTTCGTCTGAGCAACTGTCACGATTTCACCTGTCAATACATTCACACCCTGCGCCCCTGCGGTAAGAATGGGAACTTCAATTGTTGTTGCACTCCACATAGTATCACTCAAAGGCGCCTCTTCAGATGCTGTGGGCATGAGCCGGGAAAACCAGCGTGGAGCAACAATTATTAGGATAATGTCATTCGCATGACGAGCAAAGGCGCACAGATGCTCCCTACGCGGCCCTGTTGTTGTGAGCGGTAGATATGCGCCATTTTGGAAAACGTGTGACCATTGCTTGCGGTTATGCAGTAATCGCCAGGTTAAATATAGCTTGGCACGCCCATCCATCATGTGATCAAGCAGTTGCCGCACTTGCTTTGCCAGCGCATCCTGAGGAACAGCCACATGGGTTTCCAGTTCCTTTAGCAGATGTTGGCGCTGGGTATAGTTCACAGGACGGCGATTGTCTGGATCCACCAGGCTAAAATCCCATAACTCATTACCCTGGTAAATGTCTGGTACCCCAGGTGAAGTCAATTTGAGCAGGGTCTGCGACAACGAATTAAACATCCCCCAGTAGGCCACACGCCGCTGGAAAGGAAGAAAATCGGCCAGAAAGGTGTTTTTTTTAGAGGGATTGAGTATCTTTCTGATAAAGACCAATAGGCCGTCTTCATAGGGCATGTTGGGATTGATCCAGCTAGTGTGGTGTTTTGCTTCACGCACTGCCTTAAGCATATAGGCTTCAATGCGTGCCAGCAAGGTTTTGTGCTCAGCTGCAGTCATCTCGCCAAATGGCCAAATACCAATCAGTGTCTGGTAAAGCAGGTATTCGTCATTGGCGCTCGGGATTTCGTCGCGATCGACCAGCAACTTTTTGCTTCTATTGAGTTGTCGCCAACGTAGAACTTGTTCATGCCAATGACTAGCTATTTCAGACAATACATTGATGCGCGCACGCACGTCTTCGCTGCGCTTGTTATCATGCGTAGAAGTATTAAGCATGGAATGAGGCCAGCGTTCCAATCGCTTAGCATTCTCGGTATGAAAGGCTTTCACCGAGAAGCCAAAAATACGCGGATCACCGCCTACCTCATTGAGGGAAATCAGGCGATGATACAGATAGAACGCGGTATCTTCATAACCTTTGGCCATAACTGGACTGGAAAGCTGCTGAAACTTCATAGCAAATGCAGTAATGGCAGTGACATAAGATGGGTCTTTGTCGGTCACGGCGTCCAACAGAAGCGCAGAGCTGATAAAATCGAAGATACTGATATCCAGCACCTGCGTGAGTTTCTTCGCTTGCGCTACGGCCCATTCTACATAGCGACGGTCCAGCGCAGAAACCTGGCCATCGCGCACATACGTCCGATAGACCGGCAGGCGGGCAATCACTTCGGCAAGCGCATTGCGCAGGTTGTTGGTGGTAAAGTCGCGTGTATGTGGGCGCAGTTCGCAAATACGACTTAACTGTCCTGCTATCACGTTCAGTTCACTGGCCATGGCATGTTTCATGATCTTAAGCTTGCTGCGATAAACGAGTTCTTCGAAGTCAGGCCATGAGTGAGTAAACAAGCGGTAGGTGCGCTCCAGCATCGTTCTAGCTCGAAGATCAACGAACAGACCATTGACCAGATTGCAGAAGTCATAACCGGTAGTGCCATGGATGGCCCAATCCTCACGCAATGGTTCATGATTGGCAAGAATTTTTTCTGCCACGATGTAAACGGCTTTTTCTCCCTCCATCAGTAAGGATCGCATGGCTACACGGTCTTGCAGTCGCTGAAAATACTGCAGTGGATCATATAATCCATCCGGATGGTCAATGCGCAAGCCATCCACCTTGCCCTCGGCAACCAATTCCAGCGCTAGCTGATGCGTTGCATCGAAGACATAACTGTCTTCCATACGCAAGGCAGCGAGATCATTAATGTCAAAAAAACGGCGATAGTTAATTTCATCGGAAGCCACACGCCAGTTGGCAATACGCCATGGCTGGGCTTCGAGCAGTTCATGCAACAGAGTAAATGATCCGAAATCACCTAAACTGCCGTTGTAGTCGTTGACTGTATCCAGCACTATCTGTTTAACGGGTATCGAGACCCCGGCCAATGCCGCTAGGCGACGTTTGAGCAACTCCTGGTCGCGGTGCCGCTCCAGGATTTTGTCGGGCGTCGTAATCTCCTGTGAAGGCAGATGCTCAAACGCAGTAATCAGACTGGTGAGTTCCTGTAAATCCGGGCTGTCAGGACGCAGTCGTGCTTCCAGCAGGAACAGGCGATGGCGCAACAACCGGGGATATTCGCGTGGAGTGATGGGCAAGCGGTGATGGTAATACCACACGCTGAAGCTGCCGCATTTCTCGTCAAAGCTGAGTTTTAATTCACCATTTTCCAGCGTATCGCCATATGACCGTCCCAAGATGGGTAACAGCACCTTGCCACGCAATTCTTCTTTGAGAGGCTGCCAATCGATATCGAAAAAGGGTCTATAGACCGAGGTGGGGCCATTCTCCAGCACATCCAGCCACCATTGATTGTCCGCACCCATCACACCCATGTGATTGGGTACCAAATCCAGGATTTGTCCCATGCCATGCGCATGCAAGACGGTACAAAAAGCTTCGAATTCTTCTTTTGTGCCAATTTCCGGATTCAGTGCGTTATGATCAACGATGTCGTAACCATGGTTACTACCGGGACGTGCTTTGAGATAGGGCGAGCAATAGACATGACTGATACCAAGCATTGCCAGATAAGGCACCAGTTGCGTTGCTTGCACAAAGGTAAAGTTACGGTTAAGCTGAAGGCGATAGGTGGCAAGGGGAATGCGTAATTGCCGTTTCGGGATAAGGGCAGGACGGACATAAGGACGTTCTTGCCGCATGGCCGCAGCCAGTGCGAGCACCCTGCGGTCAGCCGGCCAGGCTTCGAGATGGATAGGGAGCTTACGTCGCCAATTGGGATGCTGCGTGGTAGTGGAAGGAATATTGATTTGATTCAGCACTTCCAGAACATCTTCGAGCTGCACCATCATTATCTTGGCTGGACTGCGGGCAAGATAAGTATAGACTGCCTGGATAAATTCCGGTGTCGCAACCGGCAGTGACACTGGATTAACCGTCACGTTTTCCGGTAATAATCCAGCTTCTTCCAGCATCAGTAAGAGATAAGCGCGTTCCTGCGCGCGCGCAACCACCTGGTTTCGCCGGGCCTCATCGGAACTGAATAGTTGTAATTCCGTGCGTTGGATAATATCGCGTCCTTGCCAAAAGCCCGGCAGGGTGGGTAAATCATGCGTGGAAACTGCCGCAAGTGCTTGCGCAGGATAATCCAATGGTGCAACGAAACCACCCTCGGCTTCTTTTTCCAGTAGCAGCAACCGGTATGAGAAAACCCCCAATGGAGATAAAGCGGCCCGCACTTCTTCCGGGACGGTTCCCAGATCTTCACCGACCACCAAGCATTGGTTACGTTGACTTTCCAGCGCCAGGATCCCGAGCAGATCTGCAAAAGGATAACGCACATAAGCACCCTCGGTGGGCGATATATTAGCAGGTACCCAGTATTGACGCATTAATCCCATGACATGATCAAGGCGCAAAGCGCCTGCATGGCGCATATTATGCCGCAATGTGTCAATGAAAGGCGCATAGGCAGCCTCGCGCAGGCGATCTGGCACGAAGGGCGGTAAACCCCAGTCCTGACCGAGTTGATTGTGGAGCTCCGGTGGCGCACCTACTCCTACACCAATGGCATAAAGTGCCTGATTGGCCCAGGCTTCCGCACCGCCACCGTCTACTGAGATTGCCAGATCAAGATAGAGGCCTACACCGAGTCCTAATTCCAGTGAGCGCCATCCCGCGGCTGCAAGTTGCAAATCAGCTTGCCATTGGAGATAGGCAAAAAACTCGATACGCTCCCGATATTGGCTTTCAAATTCACGCACCTCGGCCGCTTCGGGATGGCGATAGGGCTCCGGCCATACGGGCCAACCCCATACACTGGGATCCTGGTTATGGAAATGCTCTTGCAATGCCTCGAACAGGGTATGGCGGTATAGTCTGTCACCCTCACGAGCTTGGAAGGCTCGGAATGCAGTAGCACGCTCACTACCTTTTGCTAAGTGCTGCTCACAGAAATGTCGGTACAATATTTCCAGCATAGGCAGCTTGAGCGCGGCGACACCTGCGTAATCGATCAACTCGGTTGCCCGCAATCCTTCCAGCCGTATCTGAAACTCAGGGGTACGAAGTATGGCGCGTGCTGCATCGCATTCGTGAAAATCAGCAATAGCCTCTACATCAAGATAAAGAATATTGAGAAATAAACGACTTGAAGGGCTGTATGGACTAGCGTGCTCTGGATTATGCGGAAACAAGGCATGCAATGGATTAACACCGATGACATCCGCACCTTGCGCTGCCCATTGCTCCAGTAGTAACCGTAGATCTGTAAAATCACCCATTCCCCAGTTACGCTCGGATCGTACCGCATACAGTTGCACTGCTGGTCCCCAGATACGGCCAGAATTAGCAACTGCCTCAGGCTGATAACAAGTAGCATGGACCACAATCAATAGCTGCTCTCCCAATGGCTTCCCTGCGCATAATAGCTTCAGGCGGTGATAACCTGGAGGAAGGTGCTCAGGTAGCGCCAACCGATAAGCAGTATGGGCTATTCCATCGATTTTTCTGGTTTCAATTTTCGGTAGCGCTTCCGGACGAAACTGACCATGCAGATTACGACCATCCTCCCGATCCAGGCGCCACCCCCACTCCTCGCCTGCATAAGCCTCTTGCACGACCAAACGCACCCAAGGTATTTGCTCTCGCAATACCGACACCGGCTCAAGTGCGCGCCGCCAAGGGCGAAGCTCACACTCCTCAATAGCTGCAGCAATTTTTTCCGGTTTGGACACATCGTATCCCATGGCAGTCAGGAGCATGCGCTGAGTTGCTGGAGAAGTGATATGCCGTTGCTCCCAGTTATCGGTATATGCTGGTAAGATTCCTGCCAGCTCGCTTAGACGTGCCAGTAATTCAAATTTGTTCTCAAGCTCGTCCATAGTCTTCCCCATAGTCTTTTTTTAGATACCAGGCTACGCTGAATGCAGGAAGGATGCCAGATGACAGCCGGCAATCAAGACCTGCCTCGCTGCCATAAAATAATTTACCTTGCGGCAGGGCAGCCAGACTAGCAGGCGTTGCTCCTAAATTGGCGTAAACTGCCATCCACGCCTCATCGCCAAGTTGCCAACTGGCATGCAGCGCGTGCGATGCCAATACCCCAAATCCACTTCCACGCATGAGATGCAAGCGTGGAACAATGACTCGTTGCCGCAAAGCCAGCAGCTCTTGATATAACATGAACCATTCACGGTGCGGTGGATGGCTCTGTACCTGCCAATTCAGTTTTGTCAGCTCAAAGGTAGATATTGCACAGGGATCAGGGATCGCTTCACACGCAACTGGATCGCGGAAACGTTCAAAGCGGGCAAACTCCCTGCGACGTCCAGTTGTCACGGCTTGAGCCAGCTCGCCGCTAAATCCACAAAAAAAGAGAAAAGGCTCGCATGCGCCCCATTCCTCACCCATGAACAATAAGGGTATCGATGGCGACAACAGGAACAGGATCGTAGCAGCACGTAATGCTTCGGGTGTAGCTAATGTGACAAGGCGTTCACCCAATGCACGATTGCCAATCTGATCATGATTTTGTAGAAAGGCGACAAAGGCCGAGGGAAGCAGGTGTGAGCTCGGCTCGCCACGTGATTTACCATGGCGATACGCAGAAATCTCACCTTGATAGGCAAAACCCTCTGTCAGGCAACGGCCCAAATGGCGAATAGGTGCGTCCGCGTAATCTACATAATAGCCATCGCACTCATGGGTCAACAGCACATGGTAGGCATGATGCACATCGTCATTCCACTGAGCATCGTAATGAATCGCTTGTCCATTCGGTCTACGTGTAAGGAAATGGGCGGCATTGTGATCATTTTCTAAAATGAGGTGAATGTAACGCTTCGTACCGAATGTTGCGCGTATCGTCTGCGCCAACTCTTCTAGAATATCAGGCTGACTGTCATCAAGGATCGCGTGTACCGCATCCAACCGCAAACCATCGAAGTGATATTCTTCCAACCAATAAAGTGCATTGTGGATGTAGAAATCACGCACAACCCGGCAACCTTCACTATCATAGTTAATGGCAGCCCCCCAGGGGGTATGATGTCGCTCAGTGAAAAATTGGGGCGCATATCCATGCAGGTAATTACCCTCCGGCCCGAAGTGGTTGTATACGACATCAAGCAGCACCATCAAACCGTGGCTATGAGCGCTCTGGATCAGACGTTTAAGATCTTCAGGTGTACCGTAGACCCTGTCCGGTGCAAACAGTAAGGTGCCGTCGTAACCCCAGCTGCATTGGCCAGGAAAATCAGCCACTGGCATCAGTTCAATGGCAGTCACGCCAAGGTCAGCAAGATAGTCAAGTTTTTGCTCGAGAGCAGCGAAAGTACCCTGTGGTGTGAAACTACCGACATGGATTTCGTAAATCACCGCTTCTTCCCAGGGTCGACCATACCAGGAATCATCTTGCCAATCGAATGCAGCGGGATCAATCACCTGGCTTGCTCCATGAACATCATCAGGGTTATAGCGCGAAGCGGGGTCGGGTACACAGAGTCCATCATCGATTTGATAAAGATAACGACTACCCACATGCGCCTGCTCGCTCACCCACTCATACCATCCTTCTTCTTGCGCTTGCATGGGCACCTGGACTCCGTCATCAATAAGCAGCATAATTTGGCGGGCTGCTGGCGCCCATAGGCGAAAGCGCACCTTACCCTCTCGAGTAAGTTCAGCGCCGAAAGGCATACAATGTTGTCGCTTCACGCTCCCTCCTTACAGATAATGACCGAGATAGTGATCGTATTTTCCTTTTGGCACGATCACAATTCCTGAATCAGTAACAGTGAAATGCTTGGCGTCTTCTTGTCGATCATAACCGATTCGGCTATCGGCTCCGATCAGGTTATAGCGATCTATAATGGTACGCTTAAGTCGTGTTCCCCGACGTATGATGGCGTAATCCATCACGATGCATTCATCGATCTCAACACCCTCTTCTATTAATACCTCGCGACGAATAACAGAGTTGCGGATCTTGGCGCCCTTTATGAAACTACCATCATCGATGATGCTGTTCTCGATTTCAGCATGCATAAATTTTGCCGAGGGACCCTGATATTCACCGGAAGCAAACCGCCACTGCGGATTAAATAAATTGAATCTCGGCTCGAGTCCCAGCAAATCCTGATGGGCAAGAAAATAGGCATCAATCGTCCCAATATCTCTCCAATAAGCCTGCTCCTCATAATCACGCACACCGGGTACGCGATTGTCGGCAAAATTATAAGCAAATACCCGATGACTCTGACACAAGCGCGGCAACAAGTGATGACCGAAATCCTTCTCGCCACGACGTTTGCCTTCCTCCAATGCGGTGCGCAAGGCCTCAGTACTGAACAGATAATTACCCATGGAAGCATAAGCGCGAGTCGGATTCCTCGGCATAGAAGGTGGATATTGCGGCTTTTCATGGAACTGGTAGATACGCCCATCATCACCGCTCTCAATTACACCAAAAGAACTGGCTCGAGTGATAAGCACCGGCAGCGCTGCCACGGTTACATCGGCATTATTTTCCAGATGAAACTGTGCCATCTGCTGCACATCCATGCGATAGATATGATCAGCTCCGAATACTGCTACCAGGTCCGGAGCATGCTGTCGAATCAGATTGAGATTCTGGTACACCGCATCTGCTGTACCCTGAAACCACTCAGGTCCTTCGCGCATTTGCGGCGGTACCACAGTAACGAACTGCTCTGGGAAAATAGGTGCCAGTCCCCAGGAACGGCGGATATGCTCGATTAGCGACTGTGATTTGTACTGCACTAGCAAGTAGATCGCAAAAATATGAGAATTCACCAAGTTGGACAAAACAAAATCAACAATACGATAGCGCCCTCCAAAGGGAACCGAAGGTTTAGAACGTTCGCAGGTAAGCGGATAAAGGCGTTTGCCCTCGCCGCCTGCCATCACCATTGCAAGTATTCTCGGATTAGGCATGCTTATTCCCTCCAGGAAATAGTGCTGTTTGCTCGATCAAGTCGAGTAGGAGCAACATCACAGATTCCGACCGGCTAGGCTGCTCAACCAGAGTTATACCAAGTTCATCCAGAATTTTTTCCAACAGAAACAATTCGAGCAATTTGTGTGCTTGAGCCAACTCGGCCGGATAAGCGCAACAACCGGCAATGGCTGACTGGTAACCAGACATGAAAGCATCAATGGCAATCCGTTCCCACTGACTTGCATAGCTTTCCAGCAAGTCTCGATGATCAGCGCGTTCCACAAGATGCCGATTGAGCGCTTGGTGCGCTGTAGCTTTAACTGAATAGCATATCCCGGCAACATCTTTGAGTGGTGATTGCTTGGCGCGCCTTACTTCTAAAGACTGGTTAGGATCTCCTTCGAAGTCGATAATAACAAAATCGTTATGGCTGATTAATACCTGGTCAAGGTGATAATTCCCATGTATGCGGATTTTGAACAAAGTAGATTCATCCGACAATGAATATACAATGCGATCAAGCATTTGCGATCGCAAGCTGAGCAAGCGCTCACAAATCCTGTGTGACTGCTCAGGAAGGTGCAATAATACTTGTTCCAGTTTGTCGAGAGCAGAGGCAAAATTCATCTGTAACTGTGCTACCAGCGCCGCAATTTCGCTAGCAGTCTGGTGCTCTGGATCAAATGCAGCATTGCCTGTAGTCTTCGCCAGTGCCTGATGTAATTCAGCCGTGCGCCGACCAAGTGTATCCATCTGTACCACGCAGACTGCATGCACATCAGGCTCTTGAGCGCGATCGGGTTCATCTACACACAGTTTAAAGTAGCGAGCTAAATAGTCTTGCGTATAGTTCCCAAAGGTACCCTGGTTCGGTACATAGCGATGCAGTACTGCAATAGCGGTAACGGAATCCCCGCTGTGATATTCCAGGCTGCCAGCCAGCGGTGCTACGCTTGGGCATGGCGAAATTTCGGTCAAAAATCGCCCCATTTCCAGCTCTGGATTGATACCTTCTTGTACACGCCGATAAACCTTGAGTATGGCTTGATCGCCATAAATGATAGAAGTATTGCTCTGCTCCGCTGCCAGATGAATCACATCAATGTTTTCTGCCAGTTCTAGAAAAGCTGATGTTCTAGAACAAACCATCTCACCCGAGGCAAAAGGTAGGCGCATATCCGTCACGATAGCATTCAGCAAGAAGCGACAAAAAGCATCTTCACCCAGAGCGTCGTACAGTATGCCTTCACGCGCATGTTGTCTGGCCTTGGCGAGTACCCAAGGTGACAAAGCGTGATATTGCTGATCCGCGGCTTCCCCGAGCAGCAGGCCCAGCGAAAGGAAGTAAGTCTGCGATGCATCTGCATCGAAGTACAGCTTGATTAAAAATGGCAACCATCCTCTACCATCAGTAGTTTTCCAGGTTTGATTTAAATCTAATTCAAGCTTTGTAATGGGTTGCTCTGTTCCTATAAACCAGCGCTGACCAGCAAGAAACGTCGGCAGCACTTCGGTTTCTAATTGACTGCGCGTCTTGCGGGCAAGCACATCACTTACTTCACCTGCAGGCTTAGCCATCAACGCACTTAGCAACCCCTCGGGCAAGACTAGTACTGGCAATAATTCACGAGGCAACTTGTCCACGTGCCAGACAGGTGCCTCTACATCGACGGACAGATAGAACCAGTAAAAACTGTAACTAGGTAAACTCAATAAATAAGGCAGCTCACCAATGGCAGGAAAAGCAGTACGCCCCATTAATTCCACTGGCACACGACCTTTGTACGCTGCGAGATTCAACTCAACCGGCTGAGCGCTGTTGGCAAGATTAGCCACACATAAAATACTTTCGTCTTGATATTCGCGCAGGTAGGCAAGTATCTTGTGATTACCCGGATGTAAAAATTTGATGGTGCCACGACCAAAGGATTTGACTGATTTACGTGTGACAATTAAACGTTTCATCCAGTTGAGTAACGAACTGGCGTTGCGGCTTTGCGCTTCCACGTTGACAGCTTCATAACCATAAAGCGGATCCATGATGGGCGGCAGATAAAGTCGTTGCGGATCGGCGCGGGAAAACCCTGCATTGCGATCGGGACTCCATTGCATCGGGGTGCGCACACCATTACGATCGCCAAGATAAATATTATCGCCCACGCCGATTTCATCACCATAATAGATAATGGGAGAACCCGGCAGAGACATCAACAGGCTGTACATCAGCTCGATCTTAGAGCGACTGCCTTCCATCAACGGAGCCAAGCGCCGCCGAATGCCTAAATTGAGCCGCGCGCGCGGATCGGAAGCATAAGTGAGATACATATAATCACGTTCACGGTCAGTGACCATCTCCAAGGTCAATTCATCGTGATTACGCAGAAATACTGCCCATTGGCAATTCTCTGGAATTTCGGGTGTTTGCGCCAGGATTTCAATGATGGGATGGCGATCTTCCTGGGCTACTGCCATGAAAATACGCGGCATCAAGGGAAAGTGAAAAGCCATGTGACATTCATCTCCATCGCCAAAATATTCGCGCACATCTTCCGGCCACTGATTAGCCTCGGCAAGAAAGATACGGTTGGCGTAATGCTGATCCAGTTCGGCACGCAAATGTTTGATGATGGCATGAGTTTCGAGAAGATTTTCATTATTGGTGCCGTCGCGCTCGCACAGATAGGGAATAGCATCCAGTCGCATGCCATCTACTCCCATATCTAACCAAAAGCGCATGGCGCGCAGTACCGCCTTGACGACATGGGGGTTATCAAAATTAAGATCCGGCTGGTGCGAAAAAAAACGATGCCAGTAATAAGCTTTTGCGACTTCATCCCATGTCCAATTGGATTTTTCTGTATCAGTGAAAATGATGCGTGTCCCTTCGTATTTCTTGACAGTATTACTCCAAACATAATAATTACGCTTGACGGAACCAGGAGGAGCCACGCGCGCTGCCTGAAACCATGGATGGTGATCAGAGGTATGGTTAATGACCAGCTCAGTAATGATCTTAAGGTCGCGTTTGTGTGCTTCGTGCAGGAAGGTACGAAAATCGGCCAGTGTGCCGTAATTGGGATGAATACCGCGGTAATCGGCGATATCGTAGCCGTCATCGCGCAACGGCGAGGGATAAAACGGCAGCAACCAAAGCGTATTAATCCCCAGTTCTTTCAAGTAATCCAGCTTGGAAGTCAATCCAGCAAAATCACCAATACCATCGCCGTTACTGTCACAGTAAGCGCGTACATGTAATTGATAAATAATGGCATCTTTGTACCAGAGACTATCCTCTTCGATCCGCATAGATCCTTCCTATTAGTCAATTGACGCATTAGAGTGGTAATACTCTAATAATGATTATTTTTGCAGATGGTTTACCGAAGCGCCTATTTTTTGCTCAACCTGCTGCCTCTAGCGCCAGCTTGAACAATTATTGAAGTTTATTGCACACGCATACTGCGTGTTTCTATTTGGAAACTTTTTGTCAGGTTTTGCCTGCGTCAGGCATTGAACCTAGATTCTTCAGTTGATCAACTGAGGAATCTAAATTGAAAGTGCTGAAAGCCGCGATTGCTTATTTTCCAGAGATGTTTCTCCTTTGTTAACTCATCCAACTAATAACCCAATAAAAAATCAGACAGATGTAAGGAAAATAAAATCCCAGAAATAATGGTTAATGCAAGCTTATTCTTTTTAAACGCACAGAAATTTTTGTCGGTGGATATCACGCCCGGTGAAATGAAATATAAGGCATATATCCTGCCTTTCATCTAATTAAACCAAGTTAAATCTTATTGCCTTTATTGAGCAGCATAACACTTTAAGAACTGATGAGGGTAAAGCGGCAGTAGTCAGAAAGGGTTATCTACCTGAACGTGCGATACAAGCAGGACTTGGAGACATTGAAGTCAAAGTGCCGAAGGTTCGGGATCGCCCTGAATCGGGTATCAAGTTTACCAGCAGCCCGGTACCACTCTACTTGAAGCGCACGAGGAATATTGAAGAATTTTTACCCTGGCTTAACTTGAGAGGAATTTCAACGGGGGATTTCTCAGAAACGCTGAAGCATCTGCTGGGGCCTGAGGCTCTGTGATTATCGGCAGCTACGATCAGTCGTTTAAAGCAAGGTTGGAAGCAGGATAATCATGATTGGAGTCGACCCGATCTGAGTAACAAGCGTTATGTTTATGTCTGGGTGGACGGCATCTACAGCAATGTGCGCATGGACGATCGCTTATGTCTACTGGTGATGGTCTGCTCAGATGAAACGGGACGTAAAGAGTTATTGGCATTATCCGATGGTTATCGGAAATCGGCGGCAAGCTGGGAGGAAGTGTTAATGGATTTGAAGCAGCAGGGCCTTAAGGATGCGTCCAAATTGGCTGTGGGTGATGGTGCGCTGGGATTCTGGAAAGCTGTAATCAAGCTCTGGCCAGAAACAGACCAGCAGCGCTGTGGGGTACATAAAACAGCAAATATATTGGAAAAACTGCCAAAAGCAATGCAACCGAAAATCAAAGAAGCCTTGCATAATATTTGGTAAGCGAGTATACGAGAAGAGGCTTGTCAAGCATTTGACCATTGTATTGAACGATTCAGCTCGAAATATCCAAAAGCAATGGAGTGTCTGGCTAAAGACAAAGCTTCCATGCTGGCATTCTATGATTATCCTGCCGAAAACTGGCAGCATATTAGAACAACTAATCCGGTTGAATCCGTCTTTGCTACTGTCAGATTGAGAACAGATAAAACCAAGAATTGTGGAAGCTGGACAACAACACTAACCATGGCGTTCAAGCTAATGGAAATTGCACAGAAAAATTGGTTTCGACTAAGAGGCTATAAGCTGTTAGCAGATGTCATTTCCGGCGTTAAATTTGTTAACGGCATTAAACAAGCAGGAGATCAAAAACAGGTAGCTGCTTGACTCTCCATACACCACATTTGACTATAGCTCCTAAACCCACCAGAGGTTCATTGAACTATGAAATTGAATCGATACATCAGTTTGGAGATACTCAGGATATTGATGTTTTTGCACATCGCCACCATGGAGAAATAGGCTATAGCTTTGAAACAGCAATGCCTCTTAGGGTTCTCTACCTGTTTGATTATGCATCAGGCGATCCTGATCCAAGAAAGAATTTTGACATTCTGTATGCAAAACGCCGAGTAGAATTCGGCCCCACCGGTATGTTTGGACCATTTTTCCCTTCTAACCTTTTTTCACCTGTAGGCTTTCGTGCGAATCTTTTACCAATGCCTAATGTCAGGCTCATGATGTCTCATCGTGCCTATTGGTTGGCTGATAAACGTGGTTCCTATGTAGGCAGCGGTCTGCAAGACCGAACTGGCTGATCAGGTAATTTCTTGGAACATATGCTGGATGTCAGCGTAGGATGGGATCCTCAGTGAACTTTCTAAAACGTGTAAGCTTTGATATTGGGTTTAGCCATATATTCAAAGGTGATTACTTTGATACAGTTCCGAACGGTCAAGTAGAAAAGATACCAATTATGGCTATACGATGGCGACCATTAAGTTCTAACTTCTTAAGATATCAAGCCATCACTGCCCACCTAAGCAAAACCCAGATCAAACGATTTAGTTGACACTGATTTTGCTTAGGGCAATGCCTGTAACCAAGGATTGCAAAGGTTTTCCAACAAGAACTTTGAAGCAGATCAGATGTCCTCTTTGTTCATTGATAAGAAGTAAATGCACCACGCAATTACACCCAAAATCGATAAGATAACAAACAGCCATACCTCATAACGCTTAATATCACCAACAATAAGTTCGAGTGCGTGAGCAAACATATACCCCAGGATTCCAACCGTTATTGACCAAATGAACGCTCCAACAATATTCAGGATCAAAAAGCGAACTGGGTGAATCCTGCACGCCCCCAACAAAAACGGAGCAATCGTTCGAAAGCCATACATAGCTCTGAATCCTAGTACTAACATCATCTGATGCTTATTTAAAACTGCAAACACTTTTTCTGACTTACGTTTCAAATTGGGTCTTTTTTTGAGGATACTTTCACCCTTTACACGACCAATATAAAAGTAAAGCTGATCGCCAAGTAATGTACCCAGAAACGCGCTAGCCAGTACCCCTGGTAGATCAAGATAGCCTTGGTGCGCCGCGATGCCTCCCAGAATGAGGATAGTTTCGCCTTCAAGAAAAGCACCTATAGCTATCGCACTATAACCGTATGTTGTTATTAATTCTTCTAAAGACACTTTTAATTGAACCAGTCAATTCTTCAAGTCGAACCGCGTTCGTTGCAACCAAGAGTATGAGTCACATTGTTAGATTCATGAATATGTGCAGAATTAATATAACCAGTTAACAAGTATTTTCGCTTTTTTATTCTGATTGCTTACTTTTATCAAGTTCTACGAAAACTTCTTTAGCACTAGAATTGCATTCATTGCAGCTAAAAATCCTGCATACACAGCCATTTGAATAATTACCTCCACTGTCTCTTGCCAAGTATATCCGACATTTAGTCCTCCCTGGATATGCGCCTTCAACTCGGCAATACAAAACTATAGCCTGATCAGGTGAATGACACGAACGAGTTTATAGTTCGACTTCAGCACTTTGATGTTCTTGATCACCTTTCCATCTCATAATGAGATGTCTGCCAGAAATTAATGGCCAGTTCATGGACATTTTTAACATTATGCAGACTCCTGTAAGATTGAGCGCCTCGGAAGTCGATGTCGCAACAACAATAATCGTATAGGGAAGATACATATCGCCATAGTCTGGGGTCTGGCTGGATTGAGTTGTGCTTCTGAATTAAAAAATGTGGCGTTATCGCTTAAGTTTTTGAAGCTCCCATTCGGAGTGACGGACGCTGTTTTTCTTTTCAATGGGACTTGGCTTTCCTAGTCCGGTAGATTTTACCGGACAAATGATCGAACGTGGCAGTGAATTGATCGCCACCGGACATAAATAATACGACAAGGTGAAGCCGACAAAGAGAGGATTGATTTAGAAATGGAATTAGACATTCAATAAATTGAAGCCTTGTGTATCAATACTCGAACATTTTTATCACTTTTATAACCAATCTTGCCATTGATGTCTTTTGTCATAATCAGGTATTGTATTCCTAGAATTCCAGAAACCGAGGCACTGTGTTAAGTTTTCTGTATCGTCCTTTTCTATACCCATTGGTTCTGAAAAACACCAACAATTCAATTTACTTGCGGGCCTGATCGACATGAAAGCACTACTCTTGTCAAAATCAATTTTGGGAAAATTGCAAGACTACTTATTCATAACCCTGAGGTTAAATAATATTTATTTATACCGATTCGCAAATAGGCCCAATGCAGTAAAGTGGCATCGAGGCTACTTTTGGAAATTCTCAACCAAGCCTGCCAGCTTTTTCCTCGCATGTTTGCTGACATGGAGCAGCATTTCGATGGTGCAGGCCAAGGATGATTCATGCCAACAAACCGAGGAAACGAATATCTGGATCTCGCCGCTCAACCCCAAAGCCGATGGGCAGATCAAGATCATGGCGGTGTCCACGGATGGCCCCGTGTCGGAACTTGCCATGATCGATAGCCAAGGTCAGCGCATGCCCCTGCCATCACGCCGCCGAGGTGGCCCGCCTTGGAGTCTTATCGCTGAATTGGCAGGGGTCGACGAGGGACATTATCGAATAGAGGCGAACCGGGATGGCAAGTTGATCACCTGCCATTTACTCACCATTGGTGAGTCAGGAGTACAGAAAAGAGAAGAAAGAAAGGAAAGAACTAAAGCGTGGAATCTTGCCACCGAAGCCTTTTATTCCGCATGGATCGAAGCGTTGTTTGGCGCGCCGCCAGAAGAAAATCTCAGCTTCCCTTCCTTGGAGCCGGTGTTGCGCAACAGCGAGCGCAACTTCCTGCACAATTATCTTGGCCACAACGAAGACCAAAACCTGCCACTCACCCCCGATTGCGCCGATCTACCTTACACCTTACGAGCTTATTTTGCCTGGAAGGTTGGTCTGCCAATCTCCTTCCGCGCCTGCGGGCGTGGTTCAGCCAAGGCGCCACCACATTGTGGCGCGCCCACCATCATGACCGAATTTACCCACGACATTAGCTCGCAGGCCAGTTTCAAGAAAATCAGCAGACAGTTGGTGAATACTGTCCATTCAGGATCATTACGAACAGGATTGGAGGATGAGTCGACGGATCTGTATCCCATCCCTGTCAATCGGGAGACGCTCTGGCCAGGATCAGTTTATGCTGATCCCTACGGTCATGTGCTAGTGTTGGTTGAATGGGTGCCGCAGACGAAGGGCCGCCCCGGCATCTTACTGGCCGTCGATGCTCAGCCGGACAATTCGGTTGCCCGCAAGCGGATCTGGGAGGGCACCATGCTGTTCACGAATAGTGAAAGTGCCGGACCAGGCTTCAAGGCTTTCCGGCCTTTGGTCGCAACGTCCTCAGGGAGATGGCGGTTACTCTCCAATGACGAGCTGGTCTACCATCCCGATTTCGCTTCTTTTTCCTTGGAGCAAGATCAACTCTCTGCCGACAATTTCTACGCCAGGGTAACCAAGCTCATCAACCCTGCAGGTCTTGATCCCAAGCAAGCTTATGAAGCAACGCTGAACGCCTTGATAGAGCAAATCGAGACTCGCGTGACTTCGGTGGACAACGGAGAAGCGTATTTTCGCAAACACGCCGGCAGCGTCATCCCCATGCCTAACGGCACGGCAATTTTTCAGACTATCGGTCCGTGGGAGGATTACTCCACTCCCTCCCGCGATATGCGCCTGATCATTGCCATCAATGTCCTAAACGGCTTGCCCGAGAAAATTGTGCGCCATCCTGAGTTATTCGTACTGAAGGGCCAGAGCCCCGAAGAAGCCAAGACCGAAATCGAGCAGCACCATGCAAGGCGCATCCATGAACACAGCATCCACTATACACGCACGGACGGTAGTCCATGGGAGCTCTCCGTGGCTGAGGTGTTAGCACGGAAGCAGGCCTATGAAATGGCTTATAATCCCAACGACTGCCCTGAAATACGTTGGGGCGCACAACCGGACTCAGAAGAGCACTCCACCTGTCGCCGCCACGCACCCGCAACTCAGCGCGAGAAAATGAAACAATACCGTATCTGGTTCCGCGAAGCACGCAGACCGACACCATGAAAGCCATCTCACTTTAAGCAGTAAAACGGCAGCAGTAAATCATCACTGTTATTCCATTTCCGAATCAAACATGAGACGCGAAGGCGAGCCGAAGACAGTATAAATAGTACGGCAAGGAGAAGCCGACAAAATCAGATTTGATCTAGAAATGGAATGAGTATTTATTGTTGTCAGATTAATCCCTCTAATAGTGAAAAGGGAACACCCTCTAGCTGAAAGTTAGGACAGGCAGGACCGGTCAACAAAGTGTCCAATTTTACGCTACCAAAGCGTGAGAATGCCATTATATATTCCCGTTTTATATATCCCAGTTGATCCTTACGCTGCCCGCTACAACCTCATGAATATGCTTCATCATTGGATGATTCTTTCTTTCGAACAGACAGAACTTTACGGCGAAAATCCAATGAATATGCCATGCCTTCTATCATAATCTTACTTGGATATAGTGGCGCTTTTCCTGATCTCTTGCCATTTTTCGGTGAATAGCAGCTTCGTCCAGATTCTCTTTTATCGCTTTCTCGAAATAACGAATATTCGCTGAAGTATGTGAATTGAGATCTTGACCTTTTCTTCCATAGAAATAATTATGATTTTTATATTCCTGAAGTAGTTTTTGCTGTTCCTGCAATTTTACTTGTAACTCTTTTGCGGCATTTTCATAATGTTTTGCTAACGCATCGTAATTGCTGGCAATTGAGTTTAGATCAGCATTGCCAATTTCATTATTCTGCAGAGATGAAGCGGGATTCATTTGCGCGCAAGCAGATAAAAAACTAAGCGTCAGTAAAGTAATCAACGAAATCTTTGTTTTCATCGTAATATCTCCATTAAACAACTTAAATTTCTCTTCTTTCTTTTATTTAAAATTTCTATTGAGTTTTTCATTGTGCTATTAAGAATATCCATCTTAGAAACACGTTCTTTTTTGCTCCTTATGTTTGAAGCCAATGCTAATTGAACAATCTTTACCTCCATGTTAAGAATTGCCATCGTCTGAACTCATCTTAGCCTCCTTTGATGGGTCAATAAGGGATCGCTACGATCAAAGAATCCATGAAGTAAATCACAGCCCGTTTTTACTGAACTATTGTTTAGAAGAAATTACCTCATGGATTAGGCTAAATTACCCCTAACAATGCAGAAATAATTTGGCCACTTTGATTATTAAATTTCGTGGGATTCTCAAGACTGGATAATGCTAATATTGATTATTTTTAGGAAACGCAGGTAGTTTTAATCCTGTACTTTCAGCTTCTACTTCGACCACCCGATCCACTACGCGCTAGCCTTTGCTGCCCCGCTGGAATGAAACCACTCTTTTGCAATAAATTCGTTTTAGGTAGCTCTTTGAGCGGTGTACTACGCTTGACAACGATATAAATGCTCTTCTCTTTGATTTGCGCCAGAAGCAATTCGTCAGCAAAAAAACGCCTGGCAGCATTAATGTCAGGAACAAGAAAATGAATTTGTTGAATAAAACCACTCTTTTGCAATAAGTTCGCTTTAGGCAGCTCTTCCTCTTCAAGCGGTGTATCACGCTTGACAATGATATGAATGTGCTGCTCTTCGATTTGCGCCAGAAGCAATTCGTCAACAAAACTCCTGGCAACATTAATGTCAGGAACAAGAAAATGAATTCGTTGCATGAAAACCTCCTAATATTTAGGTTAATCAATCCTGTTTAATAAAACAGTTTGATACCTGAAGCAGAGCAATAACAATGAATCAAGCTACTTCCGCTTTCTTACAGTAACAATGCTATGGAATAACAAATAGGCTGACAATAATGCATATAATTATCATTTCTACTCATTACTCATTATTGGGTAACGATGTTATGGAATAATAAATAGGCTGACAATAATGCAAATGCATACAATTATCATTTCTATGCATTTGGGGTATCAAAAAAATAACGCTTCTATCCTGCCAGATAAAGGTTTAACAACTAATAAACAAGATAGTCACCCATAGACAGTTGGAGATTATTAAAAACTTGACCATGTGAAGCGATCGCTTCGATTCCTTTGGCTTGATCAAAAGCCAAAAAATTGAATAGAGGATGTTGTGGAAAAAATAAAATCGGAAATTTTACTAATTTTAATTTGCACTAAAAACTGCATTAATGATCCGATTCCAAGGCAATATTGAGAATCCGGAAACCAATACCCCTACTCATTTATCAAGAATTATCTTTAAATTCAGAGCTTTAAAAAATTTTTTGTCAGTATATAATCTCTCCTTACATTTTATATTTTGCTAAACAAAATGCAGGAACCTAAGCCCGAACCCTTTAAATTTGTTTTCAGTTGGCGGCGTTTTTTGGTGCATTGTGCAATTATGAGTGTTTGCGTAATGCTCGGTCTGATGACCTGGTATTTTGGTAAGCCGCCCAGTATCCGGTTTTATGAAACAAAACCGGAAGAACAACTAGTCACTGTAATAGCGCCCGGTATTGATATGGCGTTGGATACGAGCAGTTCTATAGCCGTGAAAGTAGAGCACCCTCTGCAAGTTGAGCTGTTTAAGGGAAATGTTTATTTTGACATCGATAAAAATGCTCCGAATCAGCTTGAGGCAAAAGTCGGCAATGCTCTCATCAAGGGCTCTGACACGCGCTGTAGTATCCAGATGCAAAAAAATGGTAATAACCATGTCGCCGTTGCAGATGGGCACATCAAGATCCATGTAGCATCCGGCGTATATCAAATCAATGCTTTTGAGCAAGCTGACTTTGATGATATCGGCATCAGCAAACACCGACTGATGGATGACCGAAACATTGCGCCCTGGCGCTCGCTACAGTAACTACGTGGATAAGAAATTTAAGCTTGCTGCTTAATTTGTAAATTGCAAATCTCTAATTAGACTATTTTATTGAAAACTAGAGCTAGATTAACTTAAGGATTAAATTTACTACGACCTCAATTTCTTTGGTTCAAGTATATTTAAGCAGACACTGTACGTTGGTTTAAGTGGATAAACATTTTGGCATAAGGTGCATACCGTCAACCAAGCAGTGCAACAGAAGTAAAAGAAAAGACAGAATTGTCAAAATGTAAGGTCTGATCCCATACATGCATGTTTTCCGACAGTCTCTTGATAATAAATTCTGTTGCACGCCAAACCACAAATGCGACAATTCCAGTAATAAACCATCGAAACTGCCTGCCCAAATATGAGCTTACTTTTGAATCATGCATATTGAGCGTTTGATTTACTTGTTGGATATATTTTTCATAGTCTTCTCTAAGACTTGAATATTCTTGCTCTGGCAGTACTTCTTGTACCACTCTCATTGTTTCGGCGTGTTGCTGCACATCGAAGGATAAGTTATGTACAGAAATATCAAATTGAAGACTCTTGCAGCCGGCATAAAAACTCAAACCCCACGATAGGAGAGCTAATACCAAAAAAGTTAAAGGCCATGAAAACTTGGACATCTCTGCTACTTGAACGCTGCAGGCAATTGCTGCTCCAGAAGTAGCTAACAAAAAATAGATATATTTAGCTGTGGTTTCTGTCGCTATTTTATATAGCTCTGATGCTGATTGTTGTGACATTTCTTTGAACCCTGGTGAGTAATCATAAAGTTACTGTATATCTACAATCCTTAAAAATAAGAAACAACAAAGCTGTAATATTAACCTAACCGAAGTTGCTAACTGTATATCATCCCAAAACAGTACGATAACCAGTTTCGGAGATCATGACACGCTGGCTTTATCATTGGATTTAAACCGAAAATTTTAAACTTGCGTATTACTCAACCACCTCCCCACCCAATGCATCGATTAAATCAGGCAGCAACTGCTTCAATTGTTCGGTCATAAGAAAGAAATTGCTGTCAAACTGTTCCTCAGCCGATTCTGCGGGTTCTTTCTCGATATCCAGCAGGGTGAGCCGCTTAATTTGCAAGTTCTCGTCCAGCACAAAAGAAAGGTTGTTTTCCCATACCATTGCCTGTTTGGTAACTTCTTTGCCCGCTCGGACATGCTTAGTAATTTCATCAGAATCGAGTGGATGCCGCTGATAGCTTACCGAGACTTTTTTATCTTCTCTGCTACGGAAAACGCTGTCGCTATCGATGGCAAACGCATGAGACAACTCATCGCCTGACAGCCAGCGGGTCATGGCTGAAGCAGGGGTCAGCGTAGTCTTGATGCGCTTGAGTAGAAGCGTGGGGATCGTTTTCAAGAGAGTTTCAGCAAAGGTATCGGCCTTGGCGATATTCGAGCTATCGATAATAAACCAGCCATTTACGGGATCGATCCAGGCATGGCTTTTTTGCCGCACGACAAACGCGCGCGGCAGCAGCTCGTATAATGCTGCTTCCTTAATTTCTTTCATCTGTCTGCGACCAACTGGATAGCCTTGCTGCGCTTCCATTTCTAAGGCACGCTCTTTGGCACGCTGGTTGACGACGGAGGATGGTAGCAATTTTTTTTCAGATCCCAGCGCAATAAGCATTTGCTGGCCGCGCGCATAAACTAACCGAGTTTCTTCCATACCAGGCGGAATCCAGCCCAGGCTTTGCATTTCCATACTCAAACAGGCTTGTAAAGTCCGTCTTGCTAATAGCTCTTCCAGCTCTTCAGGCGTAAGCTTCCAGTCGGTGATACGATAAATTTGTAAATTCTTGAACCACATAAAGGCACCTCTTTAAATCCATTTTTAGGCGAATCACGGTTTTAAGTGCTCGCTCGTTCCTCACCTATTTTTCTTGAACTGTTTCGTCGCTCGCTGTGCGACACCTTGCGCTTCACCCCTTAAAAGTGAATTTCTAGGGATGCCCTATAAAAAGGCTATTAAGCATCGTTCTTTTTCTGGGATGCGCTAAAAAAGTGTGGAGAATTGTACAGGCGATTGCTGATTTTAGTTTAACTAATGGTATGCCAAGTTATAACATTCAGAAAAGTTTGAATAAACCTCAATCATGTAGCACATTGCCTCGTTGCCCGGCGCTCCCCTCCTAGGCCATCCATTTCCTTAACAGCCTATTAAATCACTTATAAAAAATACTGGGCAAACACAAGCACTGATAGCTTCCAGTAACAGCAACAATTAGCAAAACACCTAATCGGTTTAAGTGGAACACTTCTTCATCTGTTATTGTCAGAAAAAAACATAAGCGATAAGTGGCAACCATTCCGTGTTTGTTAATGAAATTGGGGGCTTTAGCAATGACGACAAATGAACCTACAGCCAATCAGTCTCATCCCTGTCAGCCGAGGAATTGCGCAAAATCAATGCTTACTGGCGTGCCGCTAACTATTTGTCGGTAGGCCAGATCTATTTGCTGGACAACCCCTTGCTGAGTGAATCGCTGGAATTGCACCATATCAAATCATGCTTGCTCGGCCATTGGGGCACAATACCGGCCATCAATTTTATCTATGCTCACCTCAATCGTGCTATTCAGCGCCTCAATTTGAATATCATTCTCCTCAC
Organism: Nitrosomonas sp. Is37; assembly: GCF_033063275.1. Taxonomy (NCBI): domain Bacteria; kingdom Pseudomonadati; phylum Pseudomonadota; class Betaproteobacteria; order Nitrosomonadales; family Nitrosomonadaceae; genus Nitrosomonas; species Nitrosomonas sp. Is37. The sequence continues at coordinate 47,138 of NZ_JAWJYP010000001.1, forward strand.
TGGCCCGGATCATAGCAGCCCCACCTTGGTGGCTAATACCTACCTGGAAGGCACTTATTCAGAGTTTTATCCGGATTTTTCACAAAACACTCAAGGCATACAACAATTATTCCGCCAGTTTTCCTTTCCTAGCGGAATCGGCAATCATGCCACTCCGGAAATTCCCGAATCGATTCATGAGGGAAGTGAGCTGGGTTATGTGCTTTCCCACGCTTTTGGTGCTGTGTTTGATAACCCAGATTTGATTGCTGCCTGCGTTGTGGGCGATGATGAAGCTGAAACAGGGTCTCTTGCTACTACCTGGCATGCCAATAAATTTCTCAATCCCGCGCATGATGGGGCGATGCTGCCAATTTTGCATCTCAATAACTACAAAAACGCCAATCCCACCATTCTGGCGCGCATCAGTCGGGAAGAACTGATGCAGCTATTTCAGGGTTATGAATACCGCTCGTATGTGGTGGAAGGAGAAGATGGCGCTGATTTGCATCAGCAAATGGCCTACATCCTCGATCGGGTAGTGAGTGAAATCCGGACTATCCAGCAGCAGGCACGCCAGCATGGCAATATCCAACGCCCACGCTGGCCGATGATCATACTTGCGCACGCCCAAAAGCTGGACCGGCCCAAAAGAGGTCGATGGTCAGAAAATGGAAGACAGTTGGCGCTCCCAGCAGGCGCCGTGTGCGGCCACACGGAAGACGGCACTATTACCACGCCATTCGATAGGGTAGTACGCAATGATCTGGACCGTTTCCATCTGATAAATGATGTCATCGATTGGGTACCCAAACTGAGCTATACCACCGCTTATTTAAAGCAGATCATGCGTGATAAGCTGATCGAATACCACGAATATATCCATCACCATGGTCAGGACTTGCCAGAGATTCGCAACTGGAAATGGACACATCTTTAAGTATAGTATGCCCAACACAAAAAAAAACAGAAAACCCGATGATGACGAGGAAAATCTTTCGTCCTGGACGATTTCTTAGTGGAAGCACTGTCTAAATTTGCAATCTGAAGAATCAAGGATTCACCGATTGGTTACTCATTCAGGACTTCTTTAGCCTTCCTTAGCCTTCCTTAGTGAAAATTTGGATTATTTTCTACGCAAATGATCTATTCCCTACTTCTCCCCTTTTCGACTTGATTCTGGCTTGCTGGGCGCATCAAAATTTGGGTAGTTAAAACTTAAGATGATTAATCTTGAACAATAAATTCTTTTTATTGTCTCAAACACAATTTAGAATATATTAGCTGTAAAAGGCAAAAATAATTTATGCTACAGTCTCATGATTTCATGTATTTATTTTTAGAATAAACCATTTTTTCTTTCATTAAAAAAATGCTTGATTCCACAGAAAACCAGCCTATAATTCCTACCCTTTAATCATTTTATTAGCGCCAAGAAGTAAGGAGGTCATCATGAAAAGTAAAGCGAATTCTTTTGCGCAAGTTGATTTGGTTCATATTCATATCCCAGAAACGTAGCGACTTTTGATAGGAGTTAATGATGAAAATACGTACCGCCACTGTGCAAAAGAGAATTGAAAATGAAGTTATCTTTGACACCCACCCTGAGATTAGTCTAGATCTCTCTCTCGTTGAAGAAGCACTAAAGAAAGGTTATAGCAAACCTTTCTTGCTGGTCGACAGCAATATTATCCGCAATAAAATTCGCCGTTTTAAAGCTGTCATGCCACGTGTTCATCCGCATTATGCAGCAAAAGCCAACCCAGATTCACGTGTATTAAAAACATTAATAGAAGAAGGATCTGGATTTGAAATTGCGTCCATCGCCGAATTGGATCTGTTGCTTAGCCTAGGTGTTCCTGCAGCGGAAATCTATTATAGTAATCCGATGAAATCACGTGCCTACCTGGAATACGCCGCATCTAAAGGTGTGGAATGGTATGTTCTGGATAGTATCGAAGAGCTTCGTAAAATCGTCAGTGTCAAGCCAGATGCAAAATTGTATTTACGCATAGATACGCCCAACATCGGCAGTGACTGGCCCCTCGCAGGTAAATTTGGCACGCACCTTGCTGATATCAAAGAAATTATTAACGAAGCGGTCTCACTGAGTGCTGATCTCGCAGGTGTAACCTTTCATGTTGGTTCGCAATGCCGTAATCCGCAAAACTGGCGAGTCGGTATCGAGCGCGCTAAAAATGTTTTTGCTGACATGAGGCAGGCGGGATTAAGGCCTCGCTTGCTCAATATTGGTGGTGGTTATCCAGTACGTCATGTTAAACCTATTCCTTCCATTGAGGTGATCGCAGATGTCATCAATGCTGCAATTGCTGATCTTCCGGAAGAAATTCGCATCATGGCAGAACCAGGTCGGTATCTTGTATCGGATTCCTCATGCTTTGTTTGCAGAGTCGTGGGCACTGCCACACGCAATGGCAAACGCTGGATGTATTGGGATGCGGGTATATTTGGCGGTATTATCGAAGTGAGTGAAGGACTACGTTATGAGATTTTGACTAAGCGCACAGGTAGCAACATTCCCTGGTCCATTGCCGGCCCAACCTGTGATTCCGTTGATGTATTAATGCATGACGAGCTATTACCCGAAGATATCCAGGAGGGCGATTTCATCTTTATTCCCAACGCAGGCGCCTATACCACAGCCTATGCCAGCAATTTCAATGGCTTTCCTTTACCTGATGTCCTCGTCCTGTAGTTTGAGTCTATGTCTTAGCCAATAATAATTGTAAGAAATACGTTCCACCCTGGCTAAGCTTGTTGAAGTCTATTTTCTTTTTGACAAGTTTAGCCAGTAGTCAATCAGGATATAAGCCGGTCAGATCAATCAGATATAGTATTACGCATTGGTGCACACCTTCGAATGCTACCAGGTAACAAATCCTCTATCGCAATAGCTTAACTCGTCAGCAGTCTTACCTGCTAAAATAGACTGCCTGATTAATATTCCGTCAATTATATGGCGCTAGAAGACCATACTCCCATGATGCAGCAGTACTTGCGCATCAAATCGCAGCATAATGACAAACTACTTTTTTATCGCATGGGAGATTTTTATGAGCTGTTCTTTGAGGATGCTGAGAAAGCAGCCCAGTTGCTCGATATCACACTGACACAGCGTGGAGCATCCGCAGGTGAGCCCATCAAGATGGCCGGAGTGCCCTATCATGCTGCTGATCAATATCTGGCGAAACTCGTCAAACTAGGTGAATCGGTTGCCATTTGCGAGCAAGTCGGTGACCCGACTACTACCAAAGGGCTAGTAGAGCGTAAGGTAACACGTATCATCACGCCCGGCACACTGACCGATGCCGCTTTGCTAGAAGACAAACGTGACTGTATCGTGTTAGCACTAGCTTCACATAAATCGACGTTAGGGTTAGCATGGCTCAATTTGGCTGCTGGCCAGCTGCGAATGCTGGAAACTTCCCCGACTAGTCTGATGAGTGAACTAGAGCGCTTACAACCTGCCGAAATTCTTTTACCTGAATCGTTGGATGTGTCGTTAGCACTTGCTGAATCAAATAACGCCAAACAACTGCCTGCCTGGCAATTCGATTACAACAGCGCTGTTCGTAGCCTTACCAAGCTATTTAGTACTCATGATCTTGCTGGTTTTGGCTGTGATGATTTGCATGCGGCACTGCAGGCTGCTGGAGCGCTGCTCGAATATGTGCGCCTCACCCAGGGAACTGATATCACGCATATCAAAACAATACAGGTTGAACGTGAAGGAACCTACATTCGTATGGATGCTGCTACCCGCCGCAATCTGGAAATTTCTGAAACTTTACGCGGAGCAACTTCACCCACCTTGATGTCGTTACTGGATACTTGCTCAACCAGTATGGGTAGCCGGCTGTTACGACACTGGCTGCATCATCCACTACGAGACTACCCAATCCTTCAGCATCGGCTTGACAGCGTCTCTCGGTTGATGGAAACAGCCGGGATAGCAGCAGCACCTTATGCTGGCATCAAGGAGCATCTTAAGCGCATTGTCGATATCGAACGCATTACAGCGCGCATTGCACTCAAATCAGCCCGGCCACGTGATCTTTCCGGCCTGCGGGATAGCCTGATCGCTCTGCCTGAAATCGTAGCCATGGCAACCAATACTACCAGTAAACACCTTGCCCTGCTGGCACAAGCCATGATACCGGATAGCGCTCTGGTAGAACTTTTGCAGCAGGCATTATTCCCCGAACCGAGCGTGCTGTTACGCGAAGGAGGAGTCATCGCTGATGGCTACGATGCTGAATTGGATGAATTACGTGCCTTACAAAATAACTGTGGCGAATTTCTGCTGCAACTGGAAGCGCGTGAAAAAACACGCACGGGCATTCCTAATCTCAAAGTGGAATATAACAGGGTCCACGGTTTTTATATCGAAATCACACATGTATATAGCGACAAAATTCCATCCGACTATCGTAGAAGGCAAACTTTGAAAAATGCCGAGCGCTATGTCACACCAGAGTTACAGGCTTTTGAAAACAGGGCGCTAGCAGCCAGGGATCATGCGCTTGCCAGAGAAAAATTTTTATATGATGCGTTGCTGGAAGAACTCAATACCTATACCAGGCATTTACAAAACATAGCGCAGAGCGTGGCAGAAATAGATGTACTGGGTACCTTTGCAGAGCGCGCTCAATCACTTAACTATACCGCACCAGTCTTTACTGAAGAAGCGATCATAGAAATTCAAGCTGGCCGTCACCCTGTAGTGGAAAGTCAGGTCAATCATTATATTGCCAATGATGTGCGTCTTGGATTATGTGACACTGGCAGGCGACAAATGCTTGTCATCACAGGTCCCAATATGGGTGGAAAATCCACTTATATGCGGCAAACGGCTTTAATAGCACTACTTGCTCACTGCGGCAGTTTTGTACCTGCAGAAAGCGCACGTATTGGACCGATCGATCAGATCTTTACCCGCATTGGCGCATCGGATGATCTGGCCGGTGGAAGATCCACCTTTATGGTCGAAATGACCGAAATAGCCAATATCCTCCGCAATGCTACTAACCAGAGCTTGGTCTTGGTCGATGAAATCGGGCGAGGAACCTCTACCTTTGATGGTTTGGCCCTGGCCTTTGCCATTGCTCGCTACCTACTGACTAAAAACCAGAGCTATACATTATTTGCGACACACTATTTCGAACTGACCAGATTGGTAGAAGAATTCGAACAAGCTATCAATGTTCATCTGGGAGCTGTTGAATACAAACAACACATTGTCTTTTTGCACACGATTAACGAAGGACCTGCCAGTCAGAGCTACGGTCTGCATGTAGCAGCACTGGCAGGTGTACCTGCCCCAGTAATTAAGGCAGCCAAAAAAATCTTGACCAAACTAGAACAGGAAAATGTTAACAAGAACCCACAACTTGATTTGTTTTCAGAACCATCCGATCCAACTATTCAATTTTCTGAAACATTACACCCCATTTTTAGTCATTTAAGTAAGCTCGTACCTGATGAATTAAGCCCCAAGGAAGCACTTGAACATCTCTATACATTAAAATCGATGTTAAATAAAGACTGAACGTTTTAACCTGAAAGTCTTTAGGTTTTATCAGTGCTCATGGTGACCATGCGGCCCATGTACATGACCATGCGAAAGTTCATCAGGAGTAGCAGCGCGCACATCCATTACGATACACACAAATTGCAAAGCCATTCCAGCGAGCGGATGATTACCATCAACGACAACGATATCGTCGGTGACATCGGTAACCGTATAAATCATCACATCATCGGAATTCTCTTCCCCACCTTCGAACTGCATTCCTATCTCAACAGTATCTGGAAAAGCACTGCGAGGTTCTATGCGAATCAATTCACTGTCATATTCTCCAAAAGTCTCTTCCGGCTCCATTGCCAAGGAGAGATGATATCCCGCTTCCTTTCCTTGTAGCGCCTCTTCTACAATCGGGAACATTCCCCCGTAACCACCGTGTAGATAACTTATCGGTGTAGTGGATTCTTCTACAATTTCACCGTCTAAATTAGACAATTTATAATATTGCAGCGATACCACGGTATCCTTTTCTATACGCATTTTTTTCTCACCTATATTGATTCTCATTGATAATGGAGTACACAAGCACAAAAAAGTTTTTAGTACACTCCCACGATTGGTCAAACTAAGTTGATCCACCTAAGACTGCAACGGTAATGGTTACAATTCCCAGTATAAGATTAATTCCAATTAATAAGCGAATTTGCCCTAATGCTATCCCTGCAGATGGCCATTCATCTCTGGCAATATGATAGTTGAGTTTCTTGAATGCCGAGAAAAATACATAAATAAAAATCAGCATCATCAGTAGGCCTAGCGCAAACATGAGGTGAATATACAGGCCTACAGCCATAAATCCTCCCATTTGCATTACCATATAAAGGCCACTAGCCAGAATGAGTCCTACCGATAAAAAAACCCATGGAAAAAACCGGCTAAAGACGCCTTGCCAAAGCTTCAATCGCATAGAAGGCTCAAGCAGCTGCGCAGCAGTCGGACGTAAAGCCATATAAGCAAAAAACATCCCCCCCACCCAAATGACCACACCCAGCAAATGCAAAAATAACGGTATTCTCATGCGAGTCCTTTTCTAGAAAAGAGTAATCAGAAATTGACAGGCCCCACCATCAACGCACGCACAGGAGCAAAGCTGCGGCGATGGATTTTGGATATGCCATGGTGCTGTAATGCTTCCAAGTGAGCTTTTGTAGGATACCCCTTATGCTGATTTAGGCCATAAACCGGAAAATGTTTGTGTAATCGCAGCATTTCAGCATCACGTGCTGTCTTAGCCAATATCGAGGCCGCCGAAATTTCAGCAACTAGACTATCACCTTTAATGATCGCCCTGGTAGGGCAATTCAGTCGTGGCGATTGATTTCCATCGACCAAAACGATGGTGGGAATCAGCGATAATTTTTCAACAGCTCGTTGCATGGCGAGCAAACTGGCTTGCAGAATATTCAGACGATCGATTTCGGCAACAGAAGCAGAAGCAATCGCCCATGCTTTCGCACGACGCTTGATGAGACCGGCAAGGTAAGTACGTTTTCTCTCACTCAATTTTTTAGAATCAGCCAATCCTTCAATATTGCAATCTGGACCCAAAATGACACATGCAGCATAAACCGGCCCAGCAAGCGGTCCCCTGCCAGCTTCATCTACTCCACCAACCCAATCAGTTTCATGCATTGGCTTATCAACAAGCTATCTATCAGTGCAGAACAACAAAGAAATAAAAAAACCTGCAAACAAGTTAAGTAGCTTCTATATATTTCTTGCTGTACACATTAATTCTGCCTCAGTCACAAGCTGATCATCTACCTCTGCCCGTGCTGAATATTTCCAGACACCTTTTATCTGCCTAGTAATTTCAACTTTCAACACAAGTTGGTCGCCAGCCATGACTGGTTTCTTAAAACGTACCCCATCAATCCCCACAAAATAATAAACCTGTTCATCATTTTTCGCAGCGTTCTCTGTTTTAAGTGTCAATAATGCAGCTGCCTGCGCCAAAGCTTCGACGATTAAAACACCTGGCATAACAGGATGATGCGGAAAATGTCCAATAAAATAAGGTTCATTGATCGACACATTTTTCAGTGCGATGATCCGTTCGCCTGGTTCATAAGATACAACTCGATCAACCAGGATGAAAGGATAGCGATGAGGCAAATACTTTAAAATTTCATAAATGTCCATGGCATTCATTCTTATCTCCCTTTTTTAGCCTGGATGGTAAAGAGTTATTTGTATAATAGGCCGCTTAATGCCGCCCTAGGATGCGTATTAATGGAAGAAATAGGTGTAGCCTATTTTCCGGTTACTTGCTCCTGCTCGGCAAGTGCCTTGATAACCTGATTCGTGATATCGATTCGCTGGCTGCGATAGATTGAATCCTGTAACTGCAAGATCAGATCATAGCCTTCATTTTCCGCTATGTTTTTAATGACTTTATTGACGCGTTCCAAAATAAAACTATATTCTTCGTTTTGACGCATAGTTAAATCTTCCCGCATCTGTTGCTGGGCACGTTGATATTGGCGACTGATGTTCGCCAGCTCACGTTCCTTATTTCGTCTCTCTTCTATTATGATGCTTTTATCATTCTTCTCTAAATATTCCTGCAATTCTTTGATCTCAGCAGCCATTTTCTTGATGCGCTCATCATAAACCAGAAATTCTTTTTCTATTTTTTTTTGCGCTACGACAGCTTGTGCTGATTCTCGCAAGATTTTCTCGGTATTCACCACACCAATCTTGATCTCTCTCGCAAAGATAGCGGAAGAGCTGCCTAAGAGAAAAACCAGCATAATTAGGCTGATCAGCCACAACAGCCTTAAAGGTTTTCCGTTCAATTGCTTCTCCTGATAAACCAATCTGGAGTTAGAATGTTTGCCCCAGCTGAAACTGGAATCTTTGTATATCATCACCTTTATGGGCATTTAATGGTTGTGCGATACTAAATCTCAATGGACCCATCGGTGAAATCCATGTCACAGCCAGTCCGGTAGAATAGCGCAAAAAATTAAAGTCTAAGTCGGACCAATTTGTAAAAACATTACCGCCATCCAGAAAAGCAGCAAGCCGTACAGTCTTTTCATCTTTCATAAAAGGGGCGGGAAACAATACTTCTATTTTACCGACGACGCGCTTACTTCCCCCTACTACTGTTCCCCGTCTACCAGGTATGGGATTACCATTCGCGTCCAAAATAGGATCACGAGGACCCAGTGAATTAATGTTGTAGCCACGCACCGAATTAAAGCCACCTGCGAAGAAATTTTTAAAGAACGGTAACGATTCACCCGAATAACCATCCCCTACACCAATCTCCCCATTGAGCATAATAGTAAATAGTCTGGAAACAGGAAAAAACCATTTTTGTTCATAGCTTACCTTGTAATACTTCAGCTCGGCAAAGGGCATACTATATTCCCCGAATAATCGATGTGTCGTTCCCGAGGTCGTCCATATCGCGCTATCACGGCGATCACGAGCCCAACTAAGCGTGACTGGAAGACTAGTTGTCACCTCACCGTGCCCCTTTATTCCTTTTTCTGCGTTACCTTCTACAAAATCTTTATAACGCTGAGGGCTGTTGGCTTTGAGATCAATTCCCGTACGTTCAGCACCTAAGCCAAGCGAAACAATATCGTTTTCTGCAATCGGGATACCAAAACGTAACGTTGCCCCGGCGGTATCTGTACTAAAAATTCCCACACTGGGTAAGGATTTTGTATTAATGTCTCGTCTGAAAATGTCGAACCCTAGACTAATTCCATTAATCGTCCAATAAGGATTGTTAAAAGAAGCTGAGAATACCTTGTTGACACTCCCGGTATTAACCGAGACGCTTAGAAAATTCCCAGTACCGAAAATATTATTCTGAGAAACAGAGCCATTTAAAATAATACCTTCCAAATCTGAGTAACCTGCCCCGAACATGATTGCACCCGTCGGCTTCTCGGTCACACTGACATTGATATCGACCTGATCAGGCGCATCTGGCACCGGGGGAGTTTCTACATTGACGCTCTGGAAAAAATCTGTTCGGTCAACGCGTTGCTTGGAGAGGTTGATTTTACTGGTTGAATGCCACGCCCCTTCCATCTGACGAAACTCCCGCCGAATGACTTCGTCTCGGGTACGGTCATTGCCACTAATATTGATACGTCTGACATAAACCCGGCGTCCTGGATCGACATAGAAAGTAAAGGCAGTTTTCCTGCTTTCCTTATCTAACTCTGGTGAGGCGTTGACATTGGCGAATGCGTAACCCTCATCACCCAATCGGTCAGTAATGAGTTTGATGGATTCTGTTAATTTTTCCCGATTGAAAACACCCCCCGGCTCGAGTTTAATCAGTTTGCGTAAATCTTCTTCCGGTATCAAGAGATTTCCAGCAAGCTTGATATCTGAAACCGTGTATTGCGGCCCTTCCGTGATATTAATGGTAATGTAGATATCCTTCAAATCAGGCGTGATGGAAACCTGGGTAGAATCGATATTAAACTCAAGATAACCACGGTCGAGATAGTAGGATCGCAACGTTTCCAGATCGGCAGATAATTTTTGTTTCGAATATTGATCATCTTTGGTGAACCAAGTCAAAAGCCCTGGTGTTCTCAGCACAAGCAGGCCTACCAAATCACTATCACTAAAAACTTCATTACCTACAATATTGATCTGACGGATTCTGGTCGTTTTACCTTCTTCAATATCAAAGTTAATCCCTACACGATTACGCTCCAATGGGGTCGTTGTCGTAGTAATCTTAACAGCGTACTTGCCGCGACTGATGTATTGGCGTTTTAACTCTTGCTCGGCTTTCTCCAACAAGGCGCGACTAAAGATACGTGATTCAGACAATCCTGCCTGTTTTAAGCCCTCTTTCAGCTTGTCTTTTTCAAACTCCTTGGCGCCGTTGATATTAATCTGGGCAATAGCTGGACGCTCCTGGATTTGTACAATCAATAATCCATCTTGCGCTTTTAATTTTACATCCTGAAAAAAGCCAGTTGCATAAAGTGTTTTTATTGCGGCAGCGGCTTTAGTTTCGTCTAGAATATCACCTACTTTTATAGGTAAATAACTAAACACCGTTCCTGCTTCAGTACGCTGTATCCCGTCAACACGAATATCCTTTACAACGAATGGTTCAATTGCTTCACAAACAAGCGAATAGAACAAGCAATAAAGTATGACGAGACACTTGAATTTCATGCTTAACCAGAAATAAGCCGATAGATATCATTGTAAATAGCAAAAACCATGAGGGTAAATAATACCGCCATTCCAATCTGTTGGCCTATGGCCATGGCTTTTTCAGACAACGGAGCACCCTTGAAAATTTCGATCACATAATACATTAGGTGTCCCCCATCCAATACAGGAATAGGTAATAGATTCAATACCCCAAGGCTCACGCTGATCAAAGCAAGGAATCCAAGATAAGCAATCATCCCCATTTTAGCTGATTGCCCAGCATAATCTGCGATTGTGATAGGGCCGCTCATATTCTTCCACGAAACTTCACCCAGCACCATTTTTCCCAGCATTCGTAGGGTAAAGAAGGTCACTTCCCAGGTTTTGTCGAGCGCTTTCAGCAATGCTGTTCCAGCAGGATAACTTACATTAACCAGCAGCTTGGCTATCGCTTCCTGATCAATCTTAGGTGCAACTCCAATTTTTCCGATCTCTGTATTACCATCGATCGCCTTATCCGGTGTTATAGGAATATCCATTGTCTTGCCATCTCGCAAGATTTCCAAAGTAAGCGGCTGTCCTGGCTTGGCGCGGATCTCTTTAACAAGTTCTTCCCAATTCGAAATATCTTTATTGTTTACTGCAAGAACCTCATCTCCGACATGCAATCCGGCACGATAACCAGCTCCGCTAGTAATCACCTGACCGATAATAGGTGCCATGATCGGCTGATAATTTACCAAACCAATTTTTTCCAGGAAATTTGCATCCACATCACCAGTATCCACGCTACTTAAATCTAATTTCCGCCAGAAAATTTCTCCACGATCATTAGCTGTTTCCACCGTTACCTCAGGATCACGGTCGATTGCATGGGTTAATAATATCCAACGAACATCCTGCCAAGTCGCAACAGGTTCATTTCCAATCTTTACAATGGTTTCTCCTTCCTTAAAAGCTGAAAAGGCGGCAGGTGTCGATGGCTTTACCGGGCCCAGTAGAGGTTTCAGTCCACTCACTCCTGACATAAAAAGAAACCAATAGAGGAGAATTGCTAACAGAAAATTAGCGATCGGTCCTGCAGCCACAATTGCAAAACGCTTTGCGACAGATTGGCGGTTAAATGCACGCGGTAACTCTTGGGGTAAAACCTCTCCCTCATGCTCATCCAGCATTTTGACATATCCCCCCAAGGGAAGCGCTGCAATTACCCACTCGGTTTGATCTTTACCTAAGCGCTTTTTAAATAATGGCTGGCCAAAACCAATTGAGAAACGCAAAACTTTGACACCGCTCCAGCGTGCAACTAGATAGTGACCAAACTCATGAAAAGTAATTAATACACCAAGCGCAACAACAAAAGCGAGAATCGTAAAAAGTAGTGACATATCAATTAAATATAATGACAACAATAAGTTTCTAAATACTCAGGAGGGAAAAGCGTACTATACCTCGTCAATTACTCATCGTTTTTATTTTCTGACAAAAAATCACTCTAACCCTAAGTCTGGTATGCCAACCATTCTCGTGCAACTTCTCGTGCCATCGAATCGGCTGCCAGCACATCATCCAATGTAGCAATCTCTGTTCGACTGATCGTCTGCAAAGCCTGCTCGATCATGACTGGAATCGCAGTAAATGCCATTTGACCAGCAAGAAAAGACTCGACGGCAACTTCGTTGGCAGCATTGAGCACTGCTGGCATGTTGCCACCTGCAGACAATGCGTCATAGGCAAGTCTCAAACAAGGGAAACGTGCAAAATTGGGTGCTTCAAAATTTAATTGTGCGATTTCAAATATATCCAATGACTTTACACCGCTTTCCATTCGCTCAGGATAGCTTAGTGCATGTGCAATTGGAGTGCGCATATCAGGATTACCCAGTTGCGCCAGAACTGAACCGTCAATATACTCGACCATGGAATGAATGACGCTTTCTGGATGAATAACAACCTGAATTTTGTCTGACGCAGCATCGAATAACCAATGTGCCTCAATTACTTCCAGGCCTTTATTCATCATCGTAGCAGAATCCACCGAAATCTTCCTTCCCATGACCCAGTTAGGATGTGCACAGGCTTGCTCCGGTGTGACATGATCTAGATCTGACAAGGCTAACCGTCGAAAGGGTCCTCCTGATGCCGTTAGCAAGATACGGCGAACACCTGATGAAGTGAGGTCTCCATTAAAATGTCTCGGCAATGACTGGTAGATGGCATTATGCTCACTATCAATCGGCAACAGGATGGCGCGACACTGTTTTACTATGTCCATAAATATACGACCTGCCATCACAAGCGTTTCTTTATTAGCCAATAAAACATTCTTACCCGAGTGTGCTGCAGCTATCGTCGGGCGGATGCCCGCAGCACCAACAATTGCTGCCATGACAGTATCTACTTCAGGTAAGGAAGCTACCCTTTCCAGCGATTCAATTCCTGCCAATACCTGCGTATCAATACTAGCAGTTCTTAATTTTTTATCCAATTGTTCAGCGCTGATTGCATCTAGCATGACTGCATAGCGGGGGTGAAAACGCTGACATTGCGCAAAAATTTTGTTTACATTTTCATTAGCAGTGAGCGCAACAACGCGGAATCGGTCAGAATGACGCGCCACTACATCCAACGTATTTTCACCAATACTTCCCGTAGATCCAAGTATGGTCAGGTGACGAATTACTGTCATAGGTCTAATGAATAAAAATGAGAAATACCAATACGGCGATTGGCAAAGTTGAAGTGAGTGCGTCAATTCGATCGAGTATACCACCGTGACCAGGCAAAATATTGCCGCTGTCTTTAACACCAGCCTGCCGCTTCATCATCGACTCGAATAAATCACCTATAATTCCCAATCCAGCTAACACCAAGGATAATAAAATTAATCCGATTACCAAGATATTGTCCCCTTTTCCTATAAATTGCCCCCATACTAACGCATAACAAAAAACAACTACCAAGGCTCCAGCTACACCTTCCCAAGTTTTACCTGGACTAATGTCTGGGGCGAGTTTATGTTTACCAAACGAGCGACCAACAAAATAGGCGGCACTGTCTGATACCCAGATCACCCCCATGGATCCAAGCAGTAACCAGGGATCGATAGCTCGCAATTGATATAAAGCTAGGCAAGTTGGTAAGAGTATTAGCCAGCCCATTAACATTAATAAGTTTGTACTTTTAACCGGGCATGATCTCCTTAATAAAATTGGCACAATACCCCCCCAGAATATACAGGACATCACATAGATCCATATCATGCTAGTATTGTTCGGATTGCTTGCAACCGCTTCACTCATCATTAGCAGCAGCTCCCCTCCTAACAATGTAGTCAAAATTAAATAGAGTATGGTTTGATTGGTTGTAAATCTGGCTAATCTGCACCATTCTCTGGATGCAACAATAGTCAGCCCTAGAAGCAACATTGCCCAAAATATCGCTGGCAAATAAAATAAAGCTGGTATAAAAAAAGCTATCAGAATAATAGCCGTAAGGATTCGCGTTTTAAGCATAAGCGGGTTACATCCCGCTGCAATAGAAAATAAAGAAACTAGAATTTTTTCTTGGCAGCAATTTTGGTTATTCCTTTTTCAACAGGCATATTTTGCAACTGCTCACTGATTCGACCGAACCGACGCTCTCGTTGTTGATAAGATTTTATCGCCAGATCAAGCGCATGCGCATCAAAGTCTGGCCAAAGTGTATCAGTAAAATATAATTCCGCGTAGGCTAATTGCCACAGCAAAAAATTACTGATACGACATTCCCCACCAGTCCGAATAAATAAATCTGGGTCAGGTGCATAATTCATCGCAAAATACTTGGCAAGATCCGCTTCTTCAAAATTTCCCATTAAATTTGGTGAATGGATCATCATTTTCTGGACAGCCTGCATGATATCCCAACGCCCCCCATAATTTGCTGCAACCGTAAATATCAAGCGAGTATTATTGGCAGTTAATTCTTCGCCCTGACGAATGAACGCTACAGTTCTAGCATCAAATTTGGATAGATCACCTATGACCTTGAAGCGGATGCCATTTTCATTCAGTTTGGCCACTTCATGCTCAAGTGTATTAACAAAAAGTTGCATCAGGAATGTGACCTCTTCCTCAGGCCTGCGCCAGTTCTCACTACTAAAAGCGAAGAGCGTGAGAAACTCCACCCCCTGTTCAATACACGCTTTAATGATACCCCTTACAGCTTCTACGCCTTGTCTGTGCCCAGTAACTCTCGGTAAAAAGCGCTTTTTTGCCCAGCGTCCATTACCATCCATAATGATGGCGATATGTCTGGGAATTATACTTTTTTCTGGAATTTGGTGAGTTGAGCTCAGGCTCTGTGGCATATACTTACACAGCCATCAATTCGGCTTCTTTGGCTTGTAATAATTTATCCACTTCAGCGATATAGCGATCAGTGAGCTTCTGGATCTCTTCCTGACCTCGTCGATCATCATCCTCAGAGATTTGTTTTTCTTTGAGTAATTCTTTCATTTGAGCATTTGCATCTCGACGAATATTACGCATTGCTACTCGAGCAGCTTCAGCCTCATTCTTTACAACCTTGGTAAGTTCACGACGCCGCTCTTCAGTCAGCAGTGGCATGGGTACACGTATCATTTCACCCACCGTCATAGGATTCAACCCTAACTCAGATTCACGAATGGCTTTTTCAATAGCATTTAGCATTTTTTTATCCCAAGGCACCACGCCAATGGTACGCGCATCCGGTAAACTAATGTTAGCGACTTGATTAATAGGTGTCGGGGTTCCATAGTAATCAACCATAATATGGTCTAATAGACCAGTATGAGCACGACCGCTCCGAACCTTACTAAAATCAGTTTTAAGTGCTTCCAGACTCTTCTGCATTTTTTGCTCAGCAGATTTTTTTACATCAGCGATCATAAATTAATCGTCCTAATTTTAATCATTAATTACTCACCGAAGTTCCTTCATCTTCCCCCATAAGTATTCGCATAAGCGCACCAGATTTAAAGATACTAAAAACATTAATTGGTAGTTTCTGGTCGCGACAGAGTGTCAGGGCTGTAGCGTCCATGACTTGCAGATTTTTAGTAATCGCCTCATCAAAGGATAAATGATGATAGCGCGTCGCATTGGAATTTATTTTCGGGTCACTGGAATAAATACCATCTACCTTAGTTGCTTTAAGTACAATATCAGCATTTACCTCCATGCCACGCAAAGCAGCAGCAGTATCGGTGGTAAAAAAAGGATTACCCGTACCCGCAGCAAATATCACTACTTTCCCCTCTTCTAAATACCGTATTGCTTTATTGCGTATATAGGGTTCCACCACCTGATCAATTCGTAACGCAGATTGCACTCGTGATATTAAACTTTTCCTTCGCATCGCATCCTGCAAGGCCAGAGCATTCATTACGGTAGCCAACATGCCCATATAATCCGCAGTCACCCGATCCATCCCGTCACCGGCAGATTTCATGCCACGAAAGATATTCCCACCTCCTACAACTATTGCTATTTCAACACCAAGCTGGCATGCTCCTGCAATTTCAGTCACGATATGCTCTACCACATCGCGATTAATCCCATACTTATCATCGCCCATCAGGGCTTCACCAGAAAGTTTCAGCAGAATACGTTTATAAGCAGATGACATAAGCTGAAAGGAAGGAATTGCTACTATGCTTTATTCTCTTTTGATTGGCTAACTTGCGCCATAACTTCAGCAGCAAAATCGTCAGACCTCTTCTCTATTCCCTCGCCAACCACGAAAAGAGTAAAGCCATTAGCCGTGGCAGATTTACTAGCAAGCAATTTCTCGACTGTTTGCTCCGAATCCTTAACAAAAGGCTGACCTAGTAAGGTCACCTCAGCTAAATATTTCGCTATCCGTCCTTCCACCATTTTCTCGATAATATTGGCCGGCTTTCCACTCTCTGCAGCCTGTGCTGTAAAAATCTGACGTTCATGTTCCAGCAAGTCTGGTGATATTTGATCGCCAGAAACACATAGCGGCTTACTTGCTGCAATATGCATTGCCAAATCTTTACCTAGCGCTTCATCTCCGCCGGTGTAATCGATCATTACACCAATTTTTGATCCGTGCAGGTAAATCGCAAGATTGCCCTTTGCCGTGTAACAAACATTTCGTCTAATACTGATATTTTCTCCAAGCTTCATCACTAAAGCCTGGCGGGATGCCTCAACAGTTTCTCCATTAGGGAGCGTCATAGTAGAAAGCGCTCCTATCTCAGTCACATTTTTTGTTGCAATCAACTGCGCTAAACTTTTTGCAAAATTGACGAAATCGTCATTTTTTGCGACAAAATCAGTCTCACAGTTAATTTCCACTAATGCGCCATTTTTTCTATCTGCCGAAATAAAAGCCCCAATAACACCTTCAGCAGCGATACGTCCAGAGGCCTTACTTGCCTTGGCACCACTTTTGATTCGCAACAGATCTTCCGCTGCTTTCATATCACCGCTCGTTTCTGCCAAGGCTTTTTTACACTCCATCATACCCAAGCCTGTTCGCTCACGTAATTCTTTTACCATACTCGCGGTAATTTCCGCCATATTTACTCCAAGTACTAAAAACTTAATTATTGATTAATAAAGACGAAATAAAAGAGGAAGATAATGATTTTATTCATTTATCACTTTTTTTATTTTATAACAGAATCGAAAATGAACATCTGCTTCAAATTCTGTTTCTGCTCCAATCACTATCTTTCTACATTTCTAGCTAAATTCAATCAACTTTCAGCGCTAGAATTACTCATTTCGATAATTTCCTGGATAGATTGATTGCGCCCTTCCAAAATAGCATCAGCTGCTGCGCGCGCATAAAGACGTATAGCTTGGCCTGAATCATCATTACCTGGAATAACATACTGGACGCCAGTTGGGCTATGATTAGTATCGACAACACCCACAACAGGAATACCCAATTTGGTTGCCTCAGTGATTGTACCTTTCTGATATCCAACATCAATAACAAACATTGCATCAGGCAGTCCTTTCATCTCCTTGATGCCACCTAAGCTGTTATTGAGTTTATCGAGTTCACGCTGAAAATCGAGCGCCTCTTTTTTGACTAGCTTTTCAAGCAAACTATCCTGCACCATTGCCTCCATATCTTGGAGACGCTTGATCGATTGTTTGATTGTTTTAAAATTGGTTAACATCCCACCTAACCACCGCTGATTGACATAGGGAGAACCACAACGTGTTGCTTCCTCACGAATGATATCGCGTGCCTGGCGTTTTGTTCCAACAAACAAGATAGTGCCACCGTTTGCAGAAAGTCTGCGCAAATATTTCATCGCATCCTCAAACATTACCAAGGTTTTTTCAAGATTGATAATGTGAATCTTATTTCTCTGCCCAAAAATATACGGAGACATTTTGGGGTTCCAGAAGCGGGTCTGATGTCCAAAATGCACACCAGCCTCTAACATTTGACGCATATTTACTGACATAAAATTTCCTTTAGGGTTAAACCGCCACTCGTCTCCAGCTATTCTGCTTACTAAGCACCCTACAATGACGAGTGTGTGTATTTATTAACATTAACTATATTGATTGCAATCAGACTTCACTCTATATTTTTGAGAGTCTTGTCACGGAGGCGATTATAACACGCTCTAGCCTACTCTCAAGAAAAGCTGTTTAACCAAAAACATTGCTTGTGGGGCAAATAAATTCTGAATTACAAGGAATTACAAAACCACACCATCAATCTGGGAAGCTACAAATTTTGCGACCCAAGCGATAAATATCGTTTAATCTGACGTGCTTGTTGTTAATCGTAATAATTCCTTCTTCTTGCAATCTGGACAATGAACGGCTAACCGTTTCAAGCTTGAGCCCCAGATAGCTGCCGATCTCTTCTCGCGTCATTCTAAGAATAAAATTTGTGGGTGAATATCCACGCTTGGCAAAACGTTCTGACAGATTAAGTAAAAAAGCAGCCAACCGTTCTTCAGCTTTTCTACCACCCATCAACATCATTATGGTGTGATCTTGAACAATTTCACGACTCATGATTTTATGAAAATGATGCATAAGCAAGGGAATACTACGGCTAATCTCTTCAAGTTTTGGAAAGGGAACTTCACAAACTTCGCTATCTTCTAAAGCAACGGTATCACAAGTGTGTTTTTCCGAGCTGATTGCATCTAGCCCCAATAACTCTCCCGTCATATAAAACCCAGTAACCTGCTGATGACCATCCGAGTCAAGTACGCAAGATTTAAAAAAACCATTGCGGACAGCATAAAGTGACTTGAAAGCTAATCCAGCATGAAACAAGTGCTCTCCACGTCGAATCCTGTACTTGTGATTAATCAAGTCACCCAGGAGCTCTGTTTCATCTTCATCAAGGCCCACTGGCAAACACAACTCTCGCAAACTACAAGTAGTACATTTCGATTCAACTGGGGATACAATGTAATTTCTGGCTCTTGCGTGATCAGACAAGACAAATTCCTGGTTAAATACGAATCGAGTCAACCTCAATTACTGCTTTAATCAATCAAAAAATGCCGCACAAGCAAACCATTCAGAAATCCTTATGCGGCATGGGGATAGCTCATAATGTGAGCAGGAATCTCTGCCACAGAAAAATAACAACTGGCAGCAATTTACTTAGTTGCGCTATTTTCCAATACATACTTCGCCAGATCTTCTACGGAATCACCCATAAGATTAGGGAAAGCTGGCATGCCAAAACCTTTTCCATTTCTCACTCTGTCAATAATTGCATCCACATTTGCCATTTCAGGACTCAGTGCCATTACTTTGCCATTTACAGGAGAATGGCATTTCGCACAAGCTTCCTTAAAAATAGTCTCAGGCGTTGCACCTGCCACTGGCATATATTTATCCCTCGAACAGCCACTCAATACGATTAGCGTACAACCTAATAACAATAAAGATAGTCTTTTCTTCATTCTTCTCTCCTATTAATCTCTTAGATAATTAAATATTTTATTATACTATTTATCATAGTAAGCACCCAACAACGCTTACCAACTTCGACAATTCAATTCTTCATGCCTAAAAATTAAACTATCTAAATCTCAAAAATGATTGAGGTATCAAATAGTACCTCAACTGTCCTGATCATGCTTAGCTTCCTGCTTATTATGCTATGGGCTAACTTGTTGCTCTGGTAATTTTGCGAGCGATTTCAAACCAAGATAAAGCGTTGCTGATGAAGCAGGACAGCGCCGATAGCTACAGTTATCATGATCAGGGCAACGATCAGACTCACTCCATCAATAGAGAACAGATCCCGCTCACCTGTCAGCACAGTTTTTCCTACCAGGAAATCTGCCACGCTGAGTAAAACAGCAATAGAATGAAGACGAATACCATTCTTTGTAAAGAATCGATATGAAGCCAGCGAATAAAAAGCTGGCAGACAAAAATAAGCCTTATAGTGCGCAATGATAAATAACTTTCATTTCAGACTATTCCCCTACATGCGCAAATGAATGGCATGAAAACAATAAGTAGCAAATTCATTAGAAAGCCACTTTCTTTTTGGGTAATGAAGTAAAAGAAATCACTTCATCGGGGATTAGCATTAGCAAATCATCCTTGTCTCAATTTATTTTGGAATGAATATTGATACCTCTGACTGGTATACGCCAAACTAGAGCTGTTAATATGATCGCTAGTAAAATTAGCATCAATTTAAGCCAATATGATGACACGATCAGGATAGAACTACCAAATGACAAAGCCATTATAAGATACACCCAACGTTTGGTCTGCCGTGATATGCTCCGATACTTGCACCACTCGTAAATGAGGGGACCTGTAATTCGATTATTGAGTAAAAAATCGTGAAAACGCTCTGAGCTGCGTGCAAAACACGCCGCTGCCAGCAAGATAAACGGTGTAGTTGGAAGGACAGGCAAGAAAATACCCAATATACCCATCAGTAATGCTAGGATACCGACCCCAAAATAAAGCCAACGCATAAAAAGAGAATGATGCAGGCGCAGGATATGCGCCCCATCTCCGTTCTGATTTGCTTGTTCGTTTAATTGCATTTGTATGAATAAATTGGATTACAAAATTTCAAAAACAGAATGCCATTAATAAGGCACAATATGAACTGAAATAAATTATTGTACACCCTCATATACGAAACTGCATGGATCGCAATCACGGATAAGTCATAGCAAGTATAATACTCGTTGCTGTTTGATAAAAGGCAATACATTTTTTGATTTTTCTTTTGAGGTCTTCATGTTTAGAACAAAAATTTCATTGAGTTTGAGCTTTTTTCTGTTAAGTTTAATACTGTTGCCGCTGAGCGCTGTTGCCTACAAAGAACACGCCTCAGAGCCGCATGCTGCCACGTCCGAAGTCACTGAATTGCAGAAAATCGATGTCAAAGTAGGTGCGGGAGATGAAGCTGTGGTAGGTAAAACGGTGCGCGTTCACTACACGGGGTGGCTTTACGATGCTGCGGCTCCTGATAAAAAAGGAAAAAAATTCGATAGCTCACATGACCGAAAGGAGCCCTTTTCATTCTTACTGGGTTCAGGACGTGTCATCAAAGGCTGGGATCAAGGGGTACTGGGGATGAAAGTTGGCGGACAGCGCACATTGATCATTCCACCCAATATGGCTTATGGCGCGCACGGCGCTGGCAATGTGATACCACCGAATGCAACGCTGATTTTCGATGTTGAATTGATTGGCTTGCAATAACAGAAAATCCAGCCAAGTAACGCAGGTAAGATAATCACCTGCACCTAGTAACATAGTTGCTTAACTTGCGTTACCCGCTTCCTGCAGGTTCGTTTCTGGAGGTACGATTGCATGGGAAATTCTTCAACTTCTCCTGTAGCAGCACGTCGTTTCGTGACGCGCAAGTACCTCGTTGTAAGCGTCGGTGCTGTCATACTGGCCATAGCTTTGTTTGGATTGCTTGGCTATTATTGGTTGCCCAGTTATGCAAAAACCAGGATTGAAGTTACCTTATCCGAGAAGCTAAATCGGTTAGTTACCATTCAATCCATCGACATTCAGCCCTATACGCTAGAATTTACCGTACTGGGCTTCCGGGTAGCGGAAAAAGCCAATACTGGCAACATTCTGTTTACTTTCGATCGTTTGTATGTTGATCTAAGCATCGAATCGATCAGGCACCTTGCACCCGTTGTCAGCACGGTGACTTTAACAGCGCCCAGACTACACCTCGTCCGTGAGGACAAGCATCGTTTCAATATTTCCGATCTGATCGAGCAATTCAAACCACAGCCCGGCAACTCAGCGGATGATGCACAAGGCAAATCGCACTTTTCCATCAGCAACATCAGCATTTATGGAGGAGCCGTAGTGTTTGAGGATCGGCTCAAAAAAAGCCAGCAGAATATTGACGAAATCAAACTGGGCATCCCATTTATCGCTAACTTTAAAAGCGCACAAACCAATCTGGTTGAACCACATCTCAGTGCCAGGATCAATGGCGCTCCATTTGCACTCGAAGGCAAGTTGCGTCCGTTTACTAACAAGCGTGAAGCAACGCTCTCGCTTAAGTTTAATGATATTGATCTGACTGATATCGATGAATATTCACCCATTCCGGTCGGTTTCCGCCTGCTTTCTGGAAACCTTGACAGCGATTTATCATTAGCCTTTACGCAAGTAGTGGACAAAGCACCCACCATTAGCCTATCCGGTCGCGCTGCACTCAAGGAATTGACTATTGACAACGAAGCGGTTCAAGCACCGCATCAGGTAGCGTTGAAACGGCTCGATGTGACATTGCGGGAAACAGTGTTGACCGAGCCTCAACCCGTGCAAACAACGATATCGCTGGTGGACGCAAAACTCACGCGTCACGGTGAAACGGAACCTGTGATGCAACTGCCGAAACTGAATATCGATACAATCAAGATTGATCGTGCGCAACGGCATATTGAGCTAGGTGCGGTTATACTGAATGAGGCAAAGACATTGATACGCCGGCAAGCTGATGGTCAACTTGACCTAGCTCAACTATTTATATTCGTATCACCGTCCGAAAATACTGCTCCCGAAGCTACATTGTCATCAGCGCCCCGACCAATCCAAACTTCCGAATTCGTCATTCCTATTCCGGATAAAAAACCTGCCAATAGAACCGATGCATCCAGTGAATCAGAAAAAGTTGTTGCGCTTTCAACAAAAACGACTGTTCCCATTCCTAATCACAAGCCTGCTTATCCAACAAAAACTGGCATTGCAGAAACTAACATCGATCAAGGCAAGGTGACGACAGAATCGGCTACCACCCTTACGAACACAGAAACCAGCAAAGCTTGGACAACCCAAATCGGTCAAGTAAAACTGAACGCAGCATCGGTACGTTTCGAAGATCATACCCTGGCAAAAATAGTGCCAATGAATATTGATTCATTGAATTTGGTTATTAATAACATTGACCTGAGCGGCATCAAACCACTGGATCTGGTGTTGCAAGCAACAATTAATCATCGTGGCAGCATTGATACCAGAGGTACTCTTGCATGGGCTCCTCTGACAACTAATCTTGCCTTTGATTTCAAAGATGTTGATCTTGTACCTTTGCAGGGTTGGGCAAGTGACCGATTCAATACGCTTCTTAGTCAGGGCGATTTCTCTTTCCAGGGGAATATCAAGGCAAGTGGAGAACCACTCAAAATAGCCCTGAACGGTAAAGGACAGCTGACTAACTTCAATATACTTGATAAGAACAAGGCATCCAGGCTGCTTCGCTGGAAAAATATCGATCTGACGGGTGTTCAGTTTATTAGCGAACCACTGCGAGTCGACATTGCATCTGTTGATCTCACTGATTTTTATGCGCGTGTAACCTTATTACCGAATAAGCAACTTAATCTTCACAGTCTTGCCCGTCAAGAAGATCCCACTCCCATTCCTGCCTCCATTTCGACTGGATCAGTCAGTCAGACAGTTCCTGTTGTGCCTGCCGACAATGCACCCTTACCCGTTTATATCGATAAAATCGTTTTACGAAACGGCGATATCAATTTTGCGGATCAATTCATTAAACCTAATTACCGCGCTAATTTGACTAGACTCAAAGGGCAAATTGGGCCACTTCATCCAGATAAATCCGGAAAAATAGATATTCAGGGCTTGTTTGATCGATCTGCACCGCTGCATATCTCAGGCATGATTGACCCATTCAGTGGACAGCTCTCTCTCGATATCGTGTCAACCGTAACGGGGATCGATTTGCCAACGTTTAGCCCTTATTCTGGCAGATACATTGGTTATGTCATTGAGAAAGGTAAACTCTCGCTTGATGTCAATTATCATATTGAAAAAGGTGAATTGAAAGCGAAAAACAAAATCTTTTTGGATCAACTTGTTCTCGGTGACAAAACAGATAGCCCCGAGGCTGTGTCACTGCCGCTCCATCTTGCCATATCGCTTCTCAAGAATAGACATGGCGAAATAGACATTCGCCTGCCACTCAAGGGATCAATCAACGATCCCGAGTTCAGTTTGACAGGCATTATCTGGACAGCATTTGTAAATTTGATTACCAAAGCTGTCACTGCCCCATTTACTCTACTGGGTTCTTTGTTCAATGATGGAGAAGAGTTATCAGAAATCAATTTCCCATCAGGGTATGCCACACTTCAATCCGAAGCAGAAAAACGCCTCCAGACACTCTCAACCGCCTTGCTGGATCGTCCTGCGCTCAAGCTTGAAATAACCGGCTTTGCAGATCCAATCAACGACCAGGAAGAGCTCAAACGAGCATTACTCGATCGAAGAATCAAAGCGCAAAAGCTTTCAGCAAGTGTAAAAGAAGGGCAGACTATTGGCTCGCTGGAGGAAATCGAGCTGAATGAAAAAGAATACACTCAGTATCTCACTCGCGTTTACAAGGAAACTGATTTTAAGAAACCCAAAAATATTATCGGATTGACCAAAAGCTTACCAGTAGGAGAAATGGAACAACTGATCCTCGCTAACACAACGATCAGCGATGATGAACTGCATGAACTTGCAGAACAAAGAGCGAGCACCGTCCTCTATTGGCTGATTGAGCAAGGAGGTATTCCAAGCGAACGCGTATTTGTGCTGGGAACAAAGGTAGAGTCTACGAACGATGATCAGAAACAGAACAATCGAGTAGAATTTTCCATTAAGTAACGAACCCTAACTGTTTCTACTGTCAGTATGTTCAACCAGAAACAGCACATCATATCTTTTTTCTTTTGAAATTATGTCCACCTTCGCTAACACACTAATTCTTTGGCAGATACAGCATGGCAGGCACGACCTTCCATGGCAGGGAACGAATGATCCCTACGCCATTTGGGTGGCAGAAATCATGTTGCAACAAACACAAGTGATGACGGTAATTCCTTATTACCAGCGTTTTATGGAAGCTTTCCCAGATATCGAATACCTTGCCAAAGCACCGGTTGATGATGCGCTCGCTTTATGGAGCGGCCTCGGTTATTACTCGCGTGGCCGTAATTTACATAAAGCGGCTTGCCTGATGGCAGAACATTATCAAAGCAGGTTTCCTCGACATGCTGCAGAAATTCAGCAACTTCCAGGGATAGGACGTTCTACAGCTGCTGCCATCGCTGCCTTCGCTTATGGTGAACGCTGCGCGATACTGGATGGGAATGTCAAACGGGTATTTGCACGTTACTTCGGCATCATCGGTTATCCGGGCGAGAAAAAAACAGAAGCGCTATTGTGGCAGAAAGCAGAAGAGCTCCTTCCACAAGCAGGTGTCAAACAGCAAATGGCTGCTTATACCCAGGCACTGATGGATCTGGGCGCCACCGTTTGCACCCGTCATCAGCCCAAATGTCTAAGTTGCCCATTACAACCAAACTGTGTTGCTTTCGCGGAAAATCGGGTAGCCAGCTTGCCTACTCCCAGGCCCAGAAAACCATTACCCAGCAAGGAAACTACTTTTTTGATAATGATCGATCAGGACAAGATTTTGCTTGAGAAACGACCAAGCCCTGGCATCTGGGGTGGGTTATGGTGTTTACCAGAAAGGCAGATCGATAACAATAATCAAACTTACTGCACGCAGTCTATGGAAATTGATGCATTACCTCTCACTGACTTACCTCCACTTGATCACACCTTCACTCACTTTAAACTGCGCATTCATACCCAATTACTACAAGTGATCAATCGATCTCATAAAAAAACAGATAATGAAATTTGGCTAACCATCGATAACGCATTGCAATTAGCTCTTCCAGCGCCTGTCAGAAAAATTTTATTAAAAACTGACTTCCAACAACCGCTTCTTGCCCATTAGAATATCACCTTATGAATGACTGGCGAGAGTGGCGAAAACAACAACGCGCACGTTTGATCACGTGCCGAAAACAAATTCCAGATGCAAAGCGTGCCATCTGGAGCGAAGCGATTACTGCTTCGCTCATACAAGGTTTTCCCATCTTGCAACAACGCTGTGTAGGATTTTATTCACCCTACCTAGGCGAATACGATCCAGCACCAGTAATGGCATATTTATCTACGTGTAGTGCGACGTTAGCGCTACCCGAAGTGATTGGTCCGCATCAACCATTAAGATTCCGCAAGTGGTGGCCACAAGCCCCGATGAGAAAAGATGCTTACGGCATCGCTATCCCCCATGATACCGAACAAGTAATCGTCAACGCCGCAGTTATTCCCATGATAGGCTTTGATAGTCAAGGTTACCGATTAGGTTACGGTAGTGGATTTTTTGATCGCACCCTGTCTGCGATCCACCCTCGGCCGCTAACCATCGGCACCGCATTTGAACAGCTCCATCTGCCGACCATTTATCCCCATGAACACGATATCGCGATGGATTATGTTATCACTGAAAAAACAATCTATTGCCTGATTGACCATAAACTCCAGCCAATCTCCCAGGAAATGTGCGCAATGAGGAATGCGTTGAAATAGCGGCCGGTCTGGTGAAGTCCTTTTTACCAGAACAGCACCAATTCACTAACTTTCTTCACCCCAGCGTGGCATTAACGTATGCGCGACACCAAGATGATCAAGGATACGTGCTACTACAAAATCAACGATATCCTGTATGCTCTGGGGATGATGATAAAACCCGGGATTAGCCGGTAGGATAATGGCACCACAACGTGCCAACCTTAGCATATTTTCGAGATGAATCGTAGAAAAAGGCATTTCACGCGGCACCAAAATAAGTTTACGCTTCTCCTTGAGCATGACATCTGCCGCACGTTCGATTAACTTCTGATTCAAACCTGAAGCAACAGCTGACAAGGTGCCCATCGTACAAGGGCAAATCACCATTGCGTCAGCTGGATTGGAACCAGAGGCAACGGGTGCAAACCACTCCTCTCGCCCAAATACCTTCAGCAATCCTTTTTCTGCATTGAAATAGTCATTGAAAAATGCTTCCGCTTCTTGCGCGCGCGAAGGGAGCATCAATTTCATCTCCTGCTGGGCAACGATCTGTGCCACTTGTGAATACAGCAAATAAACATGCACGCCTTGAGCTAATAATATTTCTAGCAGACGAATGCCATAAGGCATGCCGGATGCTCCTGTAAAGGCAAGGGTAATCGTTTGCGCAACACTCATCTCAAGAAAAGAATCTCAAATATTAATCTGAGGCATTATCCGTCATTTCCTGCTCATGCCGCTTGATAAACTCCTGGGTGCTATCAATTCCGCGCAACTGCAAAATATAATTCCGGACTGCAGCTTCGACCAATACCGCCAGATTTCGCCCGGCAGCAACGGGAATAATCACTTTGCGTATGTTTACATTCAAAATACTCTCATTAAGGTTGCTTAGAGGAAGTCGTTCAAATGAACTGATATCTGAACCGCTGGATTTTTCCAAATGAACGATCAATTTCATGTTCTTGCGCCGACGAACCGCAGTTTCTCCAAAAATAGTCCGAATATTCAGCATGCCGAGTCCACGCACTTCCAGATAATCTCGTAATATTGGCGGACAAGAACCCTCCAGCGTTTCTGGCCCTATACGGCGTAATTCGACGACATCATCTGCCACCAGTCCATGACCGCGACTGATCAGCTCTAATGCCAATTCGCTTTTACCCACTCCACTATCGCCCGTTATCAACACACCCATTCCCAGAACATCTAACAAAACACCATGTTTGCTGATACTCGGTGCCAACACTTTAGACAGAAAGGAACGCAATACCCAAATTACATCCAAACTCGAACAGGTTGAACAAAGTATTGGTGTTTGTGTGCTCGCGGCGAATGATCTCAATGCATCAGAAACTAAAGAACCATCAGCCACAATCATGCACATTAGGTCACTTTGAGCTAATTGCTGGAATTTTCTCTGCAATGAAGAAGGATCAAGTTGATTGAGATAATCAACAGCAAAACTACTCAGTACTTGTATCCAGTTAGGATGAATAAAATTAAGGTGGCCAATCAGTCCTTGTGCAGATTTAGCAATAACATCATTATCAAGCTGCTTGCCGCCATAATCCTGCTCACAATCCCAGGTCAGGCATAATTTAGCCTTATTGTCCTCAAATAGCTGACTAACGCTAATTTGAGACATGATCAGGTGTCCAGCCAGTAATGAGTTGATGAATCTCCTTTGCATTCTTACTCTGAAGCAATTTTTCACGAAAATTTTTATTACTAAACATTTGAGCCAGCTCGCTTAAAATTTCCAGATGTTTGTCAGTTGCCTTTTCAGGCACTAACAGGATACAGGCAATATTGACTGGCAAACCGTCTGGTGCATCAAAGGGTATGGCTTCTTTCATTCTGACTAAAGCTGCAGCAGCTTCACGAAGTCCCTTGATTCTACCATGTGGAATCGCCACACCTTGACCCAAGCCAGTAGAGCCAAGCCTTTCCCGCGCGAACAGGCTATCAAAGACCTGACTACGTGCAATGTGTATTGTATTCTCAAACAATAATCCGGCCTGTTCAAAGACACGCTTTTTACTAGCGACATCCAGATCAACGATCACGTTTGATTCAGGTAAAAATTGTGAAATAAGATTCATAAAAAAATGAAATTACTCTCGATAAACACAAATAGTAAGTTCCACCTGAAATTATCTTTTACATCGGAGTAGAAATTGTAGTTAGGTGGGATTTTATAACTGGGTAGAAAAATTAGCTTGTATTGCCAACATATCTGCGATCATCTCGACATGTCATAATTTCTATTCTCTTAACCTTCCCTATCCTAGGTCAACCTAGGTCTTGTGATAAAGCAGGATAATTTCTGGCACTACAACTTTCTATTAAGTTAACTTGATAGTTACTCAGGATTGTCAAATTCCTGATTTTTTAGCGCCTCATGATTACGACGCTCCATGTTTTTTTCCTTATATTTAAGAATCTGCCGGTCAAGCTTGTCCACTAAGCTATCAATCGAAGAATACATATCAGAATTCTCTACCTCGACAAAAATATCTTTGCCGCGGAGATGAACATTGGCTTCAGCTTTTTGTTGATGTTTTTCTACCGACAAAATGACATTCACGTCAATCACATGATCAAAATGCCGGCTAATCTTGTCCATTTTAGAATTCACATAATCGCGTAGGGCAGGCGTGATTTCTACGTGGTTTCCGGTAAGAATCAGATTCATTATGTCTCCTTTTTATGTAATATCTAAACACCAAGCATTGAATATCTTTTTTGTAAGACTTCAAGGCTTGAATCTTGAACAACAATCATCCTTCGGTAATACCAAATTTGCACACTTCGCCAGGATTATTTTGAGTTCGCTCTGCTGATAGGTTATATCCGTTATATAACTATTACCGACAAAACATCAAGAATAAAGACAATTCATTATAGAGACTCTTTACAAAGTTTTGTGAGCAGCGATCATACCAGATACAGAAATAAAGTAGACGATAAAAGACATCGCCAGGATGAAACAAAGTGGTGCAATATCACGCCACAATTTCCATACCTGAGAGCATCAATGATAATTGACAGAACTCAACTTTGATTATGAATATCTATTAATATTATATTGTTTATTTTAGTTATCGATATTTAAGCTTTTTTAATTTCCAGTTTTAAAATAGTTCAAGAGATAATCTGGTGAAAAGAAGTAATCCTGTGGGTTACCTGGCAAAATAGCCATCAAAATACAACTTCTTTGAACTGTGCATTTGGTGTCAGTACCTGCATTTTTTCGAGCTGTATCAGCTCAACCTGTTGTGACCCCTGTTCATTATCAATAATCAAAAATTCACGTTTTTCCGCGGTTGTCACAATATCTTTCGCTTTGCCTTCAAATATTTGCTGATTCTTTAAAATGAGTTTGACTTGATAGCCGTACATACAAGCTACTTCAATATAATCGTGCAGTTCACATTCGATGATCTGTTGTGCCATAGGTATTTGAACCTTTTAAAAGTAATGAAGAACTGATTTTAACGCTATCCACAGGAAATAATAGCGCCCTGGATAAGATATCGAAGATTGAATTTTTTACTTCTTCTGCTACAGTACAGTTTACTCATGAGGGAGATATTTATGAAAATTAGAATGACAATCGCAACTCTTGCAACTTCGTTGACGCTTGGTGGCTGTGCCACCATGACGGAGACACAACGCGGTACCACACAAGGCGCCGCCATTGGTGCGGGCACGGGAGCTGTGATTGGTGCAATCATAGGTGGTGGTAAAGGCGCTGCAATTGGTGCAGGTTCAGGCGCTGTACTGGGTGCTGGAGCAGGTTACATATGGTCACAAAGAATGGAAGAGCAAAAAAGACAAATGGAAGCAGCGACAGCCGGCACTGGGGTGCAGGTGTCGCAAACCCCTGATAATCGTCTGATGCTCAATATTCCGAGTGATATCTCGTTCGATACCGGGCGCGCAGATATTAAGTCCAATTTCAGACCAATTCTCGATAGCTTTGCGACCAGCTTACTTAATAATCCTAATACGACCATAATGATTGTGGGGCATACTGATAATACCGGTACTGATGCCATTAACAATCCTTTATCAGTTAATCGTGCTGCAAGTTCGCGTGATTACCTGGTCAGTCGTAGTGTACCGATTCAACGTATCCAGATTGATGGTCGTGGCTCCCATCAACCCATCACTTCAAACGATACGTCTTCTAATCGAGCTAAAAACCGACGCGTTGAAATTTTTGTCATGGAGCAGCAGTCATCCCCGACTTTAACCCAATGATAGGATTTAAAGTCGCAGTGAAGTGAACAAGATTTGGTTGCTCCTTAAGGATACCCTGACCCTGAATAGGTTACCGAGCAAGTTGAAGTGTAAGGAAAACGGAGTGCAACAAACGAGAAAACGAGCAAAGCGAGTTTCGCTAAAACGAGCAGAGTTAGTCTCGTTAAAACGAACTTTGCACATTTCTTTGCGCAACATAACGTACTAACCAGCTTGTAGCGGCACTTATTCAGGGTCTCCTTAAAAGCTCGTCATGCTATTTAATGCTTAAAATATTTGTAAAATTTCAAAAATATTCTAACAATACTTATTTCCATTTTCAGAAACATAATTCTAAAGAGTTTAAGAAACCATGACAGATTCAACAAATCGTAAAGAAGGCTGGGAAAAGGAAACGCTCGAAAAACTAGTATTTTCATCCTTGCAGGAGCAACGTCGCACGCGTTATTGGAGTATTTTTTTTAAATCACTTACTTTTATTTACCTTTATGCTTTGCTTTTCTGGGGATTGGGTTGGCTCGGGGAAGAAACCGTCGGAATTTCCGAGAGACATGCGGCGCTCGTTGATTTACGTGGCGAAATCAAGCCTGACGGCATGGGAAGCGCTGATAATGTTAACGCAGCTTTACAAAAAGCTTTTAAAGACAAAAACACAGCGGGAGTTATCCTACGAATCAATAGCCCGGGAGGCAGCCCAGTACAAGCAGGTTATATCAATGACGAAATTCGACGGTTACGAGCGGAGCACCCGCAAATTCCGCTTTATGCCGTAGTAGAGGATATTTGCGCCTCTGGAGGTTACTACGTTGCGGTGGCAGCCGACAAAATCTTTGTGGATAAAGCGAGTATTGTTGGTTCCATCGGTGTCGTCCTAGATAGCTTTGGTTTTACGGGCACCCTCGAAAAACTGGGTATTGAACGACGCCTGCTCACAGCAGGGGAAAATAAAAGCTTTCTGGATCCTTTTTCACCCGCTGATCCAAAACAAAAAGAGCATGCCCAGCAAATGCTAGTTGAAGTTCATCAACAATTCATTCAGGTGGTTCAGCAAGGAAGAGGTGAGCGTCTGAAGAATTCACCAGAAATTTTCAGTGGCATGCTCTGGACAGGTGAAAAGGGCATAGACCTTGGGTTGGTAGATGCGCTCGGCAGCGCCGAATATGTTGCCAGAGAAGTCATCCAGGTTGAGCGCATCGTTGATTATACAACTAAGGAAGGATTTGCTGAGCATTTTGCCAAGCGTTTCGGCAAAATGACCGCCGATTTGCTAATGGGAACTAAGGAAAGATGGGAGTTCCGATAACTTTTCCTTATTTCTCCAGTACCTCAGTCAGCATCCGGGCAACACCTATTTGCCAGTGAGGAATATTCAGCCTAAAAGCACAGCGGAATTTTTCAGTATCCAGGCGAGAGTTCAGCGGTCGTTTTGCAGCTGTGGCAAAGGCACTGCTGAGCACTGGCAGAATAGCCTCAGATTGAGTCTTGATCGCCCACCCGTGCTCTCTTGCAAAAGAGAGTATGAAGCGAGCATAACCATACCACGAAACCTTCCCACCTGCGACTAGATGATAAAGCCCTGCTACCTCAGGCTGTTTCAATGCCATCGAAATTGCATGCGCAGTAGCATCGGCAAGTAAATCGGCTCCTGTCGGCGCACCAATTTGATCATCGATGATAGTGAGCTGATCACGCTCTTGCGCCAGACGCAGCATGGTTTTGGCAAAATTGTTGCCCCGCGCAGCATAAACCCAACTTGTCCGAAAAATCAAATGTCGGCAGCCAGCACTGCGAATAGCCTCTTCCCCCTGGAGTTTGGTTTGGCCATAAACATTCAAGGGGGAAGGCAAATCAGATTCGCTCCATGGCCTATCCCCGCTCCCATCAAAGACATAATCTGTAGAGTAGTGAACCAACCAAGCATTCATACGCTGCGCTTCCTGCGCTAGAATGGCCGGTGCTTCAGCATTGATCTGATACGCCAGATCGGGTTCACTTTCAGCTCGATCTACAGCGGTATACGCAGCAGCATTAACAATGACGTCCGGCGCAACTGCTCGTACGGTTTGCGCGATCCCTGCCAGATCAGTCAAATTACCGCAATATTCTTGACTGGATCTATCCAATGCTACCACCTCACCAAGCGGCTGGAGGCTACGCTGCAGCTCCCAACCGACTTGCCCATTTTTGCCGAATAACAGTATCTTCATCCGACATGCTCCTGATAGTGGGTTTCAATCCATTTTCGATACTCACCAGATTGTACGCTGGCAACCCAATCCTGATGATCCAGATACCACTTGACGGTTTTACGAATACCTGTTTCAAACGTTTCGACTGGTCTCCAGCCTAAATCACGTTCGATTTTACGTGCATCAATTGCGTAACGGCGATCATGACCTGGCCGATCTGCCACATATTTGATTAATTTGTGATAATCAGCGGGGCGAAGCTCATTGAGCAAATTACAAATGGTATGCACAATCTCTATATTGGGTTTCTCATTCCATCCACCAATATTGTAAGTTTCTCCCGGGGTACCGGCCTCCAGCACACGACGAATAGCACTACAATGATCCTTCACATAAAGCCAGTCACGGATCTGCTGACCATCTCCATAGATTGGTAATGATTTACCTGCTAACGCATTCACGATCATCAAGGGTATGAGCTTTTCCGGAAACTGAAACGCACCATAATTGTTGGAACAATTCGTAATCAGAGTAGGTAAGCCGTAGGTGTGATGATAAGCACGAACCAGTTGATCACTGGAGGCCTTACTGGCTGAATAAGGACTATTTGGCTGATAACGGTGCACTTCCGTAAAAGCAGGGGCATCTTTAGAGAGAGAACCATACACTTCATCCGTTGAAACATGAAGAAAACGGAAAGCCTGTTGAGTTTTCCCTTCTTGCTCTTTCCAGTAACGATAGGCAGTATCTAATAACCTGAAGGTACCAACAATATTTGTCTGAATGAACTCCTCTGGTCCATGGATGGAGCGATCGACATGACTTTCTGCTGCCAGATGGATGATGGCACGAGGCTGATATTGCCTAAGCAATGTTGTTATTTTCTGTTGATCATTAATATCACCGTGTACAAAGATATGCCGCGAATCTCCTTCTAATGAAGCTAAATTCTGCAAATTGCCCGCGTAAGTCAATTTATCTAAATTAATTACGGGCTCATCCAATTGTGTCAGCCAGTCCAGTACGAAATTTGCTCCAATAAATCCTGCTCCACCTGTAACAAGAATCATGTCTTTTCCCGAAAAATTGTTTGAAATGTAGTAATTTTAATAGCTTAATCGAACTTATTAGGCCGCCATGTCAGCATCAATCCCAATTCTCCCGGCAATGCCTGGAAAGTGCAATCCACACCAATGCCAGGCACCCAGACAAGGTGTTCGCCACTGAAAAGTAGCGGCAGGGTACCGCGCTCCCATGGTGGCAGCGAGGCTTCTTGCAGGATCTTTTTCAAGCTGCGGCGAGGGCGTTTGCAGTCAGGCTGAAATCGCTCTCCACCCGCGCGCAAGCGGACGGTGACAGGTTTCTTAATCAGCTTAGCCGGGTTGATTCCGACACCTTCCTGCTGAACGCATTCAATCATCCCCCCCAAGGATTCAAGAACCCAGCGATACTCCCCACGCCAGACAAAGGGCGCTTTTATCTCCGACTGCATACGTTTTGATTGAATTCTAACCAAGCCTTTGAAGCATCTTATCTCTATTTCGTCAAAAACAAGATAAAGTTTAGTATCGGTTCTCGCTGACAATAATTGTCGCAAGATTTCTTCAAGTTTTAGGGTATTGGGCTGAATTGCTCCGTACTGCGAGAACAGATAGCGCAATAAATTCTTTGCACGGAAAAAACTGAGCTGACGTAAGCCATCAATGTGGAGATTACCTGCTGTCATAGCACATTTGCTATCAATCTCAGCAAGTTCATCCAATAATTGAGCCGCCTCGCCAAGATGATAACTGGCACGTGAGCATGTCTCCCGGTAAGCAGGATAGCGCTGCTCCAGCAGTGGGAAAATGGCATGCCGAAGAAAATTGCGATTGTATGTCGTGTCACTATTACTCTCGTCATCTACCCAGCTTAGATGATGCTGTCGTGCATACTGCATGATGGTTTCGCGTGAAACATTTAGTAGAGGGCGCAATAGGCGGATCGCACCCTTTGAAGTAAGCTTCCTGATAACTGGCATTCCTGCCAGACCCTTAACGCCCGCACCACGAAGAAGCTGTAGCAGCACAGTTTCAACTTGATCATCCTGATGATGCGCCAGCACAATATAGTCAGCCTCAATGCCCTTAAATACCTGATAACGCGCCTGCCTGGCAGCGGCTTCAAGACTAACCTGAGGTACTTTCTGAACTTTTAAACGAAAAATCTGAATGGGAATACCTAATGCGCTGCATTGATTCTGGCAGAAATCACTCCACTGAGCAGCATAAGGACTAATCCCATGTTCGACATGCACAGCGGAAAGCCTGAACATCATCAACCTTGAAAGCATATGAAGCAAATGCAACAGTACCACCGAGTCAACACCACCACTTAGCGCGACAACTAAGTGATCATTCCCGCTAACATGTGCACGCAGGATGTCTTCAACCCATTCAAGAATGGTGTTCGGCCTTAACTTCCTTAAATTTGCCATAACCCATTAATCGATTAAAACGCTTCTGTAGTAACACTTCATGTGGCAGAACCTGCAGTTTTCTTAAGGCATCCTGTAAGACACTTTTGACCGAATGCATGGTGGCAGCGTAATCGCGATGTGCACCACCAGGTGGCTCATTGATAACGACATCGATTAGATCCATTTCTTTCAGGCGATCAGCGGTGATACCCATGATTTCTGCAGCATCGGACGCTTTATCCGCACTCTTCCAGAGAATTGAAGCACACCCCTCTGGAGAAATAACCGAGTAGGTTGCATACTGCAGCATCATGACGGCATCCCCGACAGCAACAGCCAGCGCGCCGCCTGAACCACCCTCGCCGATTACGATACATATGATAGGCACTTTCAGTTCAGCCATCACGTAGAGATTTTTCCCGATTGCTTCAGATTGTCCGCGTTCTTCCGCATCGATTCCCGGATAGGCACCAGGCGTATCAATAAAAGTAACCAGTGGGAGCGAAAATTTCTCCGCGAGGCGCATTAACCTTAATGCCTTACGATAACCTTCTGGTTTGGGCATCCCGAAATTACGATAAATTTTCTCTTTAGTATCACGGCCTTTTTGATGACCGATTACCATCACAGTCTGTCGGTTAAAATGCGCCAATCCACCCACAATCGCGTGATCGTCTGCAAAATGGCGATCTCCATGCAGCTCTTCAAAATCAGTGAACAAGTGCTGTATGTAATCAAGTGTATAGGGACGCTGTGGATGACGTGCCACTTGAGAAATCTGCCAAGGGGTGAGCTTGGCATAGACACTTTTGGTCAATGCCTGGCTTTTTGCCTGTAATTTAGCGATTTCAGCTGAAATATCCAGTGCTGAATTATCTTGGGCAAAGCGCAGCTGCTCGATCTTTTCCTCAAATTCCTCGATACCTTTTTCAAAATCCAGAAAAATCGTTTTCATGAAAGCTTGCGTGTAACTCTAAAAGCAGGATGATACAGGATCTGAAGGTATTTCTGCATGCTTCCACATACTAGCAAATCACTTGGGTCTTGAGCCGTAAGAAAGTTTTTCATATCAAGTATCTGCACACACGCGTAGCAGCTAAGGATAACAGAATATCAGCACAGCGATTTTTTGGATTTTTGGAGCTAGCGCTTACAACATCAACTTATTCATCTATCTCAAGTATTGGAGATTCCCCCCAAAGGAGGAGCCGATCCGATGCGCAAGGGAGTAGCGCCTCGAATCGGCAGGGAAGGAAGTAAATAGAGGAAGTATAAGTAAATGGAGGAAATATATTTTGTATAAAGCCGTATTAATTCAGACTTGATCTAACAAATGCCAAATTAACCAGATATCTGTCAGATCTCATTTCAGTATTAACGGATGAAATCAGGATTAAATGATGATGTCAAAGTCTCCTGGGTCTCCGGCATGACCTACCGTTAAATGGGCTCCGGCAAGCCCTACCAGGGTGATTGTGCCATGGTCTCCATGATCTCCATGAACAGTAATGATCTGATCACCAGTAACAAAATCATCTGTGAATACGAGATCAGTAAAATCCACGTCAGCAAAATCTATTTCAATTTGGTCGCCATGAAGACCATCCGACTGGCGAAAATCGTAAATAATATCGTCTCCAAAAAAGGTACCAACTTCATCATTGAAGACGAAGGTATCTTCACCGCCAGCAAGAGCATTACCGGCATCACCATACATGTGATCTATTGCGTTGTTCCCACTGATCAGGATATCGTTGCCGCCCAGGGGAGAGGCGTTTATGAAAACGACATCGTCATCATGATTGTGGTCATGATCGTCGTCATCATCCTCGTGTTCAACATGGTGTTCAACATGGTGTTCAACATGTTTTTTACCATGTTTTTTACCATTATCATGCTCAACATGATGCTCAACATGATGGGAAACATGGTGGTGGTCATCAGGTTTGCCATAATGATCCTGAACAAGGACAGCAAGGGTAGAACCATTCATTTCTATGGCATCACCATAAAGATAATTCTCTACAATCCCCGTACCATCGTTGTTACCGTTGTTACCACCATGTATCACGTCATCGCCGCCTTTAGACGCATCGTACATGGTAATGGCATCGCCAAGAAGATAATTAGTGATATTGCCATTGACACCCGCTTGAAGGTCACCGCCATATAACGTGTCATGGCCGCCTAGCGAATAATCATACATTTCAAGAGCATCGCCAGCCAGACCATTAAAAACAGAACCGCCGATACTGTTGTTGCCACCCTCTAGTGTGTCGTCGCCACCCAGAGAAGAATCGTACATAAACGCAGTATCTCCAACCAGCACGTTGAGACCGAAATTATCTAGACCAATTAATGAATTACTTTTACCTTTTTGTTCCCCACCCAGCGCTGGATTTAGTTCCGGATCACCAAAAACTAGTACTGTCAATTGATTTACCCCCTTTTTAAAAATTAAAGTAATATGCTTCCATAAAATTTCCCGAACTCCTTAAGGAATCGGATTACGTTGCGCCTTGGATCAGGATCAACCACCAATATTCTGTTTGAGAACTTGCTTGACACATAAGCGCAGTAGCCTCCTCCTTTCCTGGCGCCGTATTGCACCTCATGGCAATCTGGATCACATGACAACATCTTAACTACCGTATTAGTCGTCGCTAGATCTGCCTCTGCGCCTGTATCAAACCAATGCCCCGAATGATCGGTGTAGGCAAAATTAATCTCGTTATTACCAGCAAAGGTGTTGCTTGCAGACAGAAAAGCCAGTATTGCTGTGAAGAAAATCATCACACTCACTATCTTTTGATATGACGATATCTCCATCATAACTTGTTAATCCCCTTGTATCTCTTGTAAGTAAATGATAATAATTGATTTTTCTCAACCAAACAGATAAACAATCTTGCCTTGAGAAAAGCCATGGCTAGAAAGGTAAAGCAAATGCTTTTTTACATTTAAATACCTATAAAAGCTGCTTTTATACAAGCAGGATTCATGCCACAAAATATAATCATTATTAATCAATTTGTTATATAGTATCTTATAAGAAAAATATGAGGGAAATGTCGCCACTAATTAACTTATTTTTTATGCATGATATATGCATGATATATAACACTATGTTTCTTAAAGAATTATTTTGTCTCCATTTTGCGACGTATTTTTAAACATAATGTATAACATCATGTTTTTAAAATACTTATTTTGTCGTCAATTAGGAGCGAGTGATGTGGAAGTTTGAGTTGATTACACCGCAAATAATTGAAATCACGTAAACTGTCCCAAATATCAGTACCAAAGCGCGTGAGCAAAGCGGATAATAATTAAATGGATGTATTGGTCTGAAAAATTATTGTTGATCTTGTCGCGTGCTGCAGTCACCTCATTATCATTTTTCTTTAAGGCGTCTGCATTCAGTTATTTAAATTGCACACCTTGGTTGCGAGGGAGATCTGCGGCCAGCCCCTTCGTCTGCAATCCAAGTGTAAGTATATTACTCTCCCGGCGGGATGCTTGCGCCTTTACCTCCCTATCTACACCTTAGCTGTTCTTATAATAGAACACATCATGGGAATGAATGGAAAGCGAGAGGACTGTTTTATTTAAAGAAATGTACTTTGATGATATCTGGGACCGAGGATGCCTGCCAACTCAGGTTGCGACAAAAAGGGTGGTATAACTGCTATCGGTATAACCGATGTAGCGATACTTGGTATAGACCAATGTTTGCCCCCAGACACCAAGATCACCATCTAACTCAATCAGATTTTTTTGCTAGGCGCATAACTCCAGTTCACCTTCTCGTCAACAATCCAGTACTCTCTGACATTATTAGCCTGAGCCTGAGGAGGAAAAACGAACATCGTGCCAATAGCTAGCAGCACGATAAGAATGATTCAAATTTGATATTTAGTACGCATGCGTTACTTCGACTAATTATCTCCATGTAATTGTAAAATAAGCATTCTCAAACCCTGACTAAAAGCAGGCAAACTGGAACGCTCCAGGAATACACACAATCTGCCAGACAGCTTGCAATAACGTTTAACAGCAAAATAATCATCATGACTGACACAATCAACCGGGCAAATTACCATACTGACGCGATCCAGCAATGTATACAAATGATCTCTGTTATTTTCAGGACTGCCGCGATAGGCTATGAAACGTCCGCCAGCAGCTTCTACCAGCTGAAGATAATCTGGGTAGAGGGTTGCACGTCCTCCTACACACAAAACAGCTTGTCCGGCAAGGCTATGGTTATTATTGCCCCCTCTGGCGATCTCCTGACTGGCATTAGATTTGATTGTTTGCTTTTCCTTGATCAAGGGAACCCACTCTGTTTCCGGCCTCGTGTTTGCTTTTGTATAGATTCTCTTCCCAGGAAAATGGCTATGAATCCTCGAGATTGATTCTTGTTCTGGTTCTTGCCGGATCCCAGCATGAGAAACTGCTCTAAAACTGGTCAGCCATGCACGTAATCTATCTTTTAGCCAAAGTAGCTTGCTAATGTAATCAAATTTCTTCTCAGGAATACCTATACAGTATTTTGCGAGGGGTGAAGAGCGAAGATAATAATCGCGCAACACATTGCCAGAAGGATTATCCATTCCCATACTCCTTAAATTGATAAGAAAAATTGGCTGGCTTGCCTCGAAGAAAATAGGCTGGCTGGCTAAAATGGTCACTGGCAGAGGAGAGAGTACTTCCAGCGACTGATGAGAAAAGTGATTATCCGCTTATTAATCTTTAGCTTTGTGTCGTCAAACACGCTTTCTACCAATTATTTCGTCAGGATCAGCTTGTCATTACGTGTTCGGCGCAACCGATACTGCTCGCCACGGTGCTGAATAAGCACTTCATCACCCACTACAAACAAGCTATCACTGTTGATTGGCTTGTAAGGATCGCGCATGGGCAAAGAATGTGATTCCGTGACAGTTTGCAAATTAATATCTGACCTATTCATAGCATCTAATATTCAATATTGTTAATGAGAATGATTCTCATTATACACAAATAAATGAGCAACGCAAGTGCTTGTTAAAAATATTTGCCAAATATCTTATTCAACCCGCAAAGCGTTATAGTGCCGGGTTTTGATGTGCTTGACAGTCACTCCGATCAAGAATCCGCTAAAATGAATTAATTATTACCCCATTGATGGTAATTATTATGAATAACATTCATATTCTGAACGCATCAAGAATATTAAATAAACAGCAAGATGAGACTTTACATATTTAACTAGCTTGGAAAAAAACCATGACCAACCCGCTCTGCTTTGTACTCATGCCGTTTGGGCAAAAACCAACGACTAGCGGTAAGATGATTGATTTTGATGCGGTTTATCATGACCTGATCGAACCGACCATCCTGGCAGCCGATCTCGAACCAATACGAGCCGACGAAGAAATGGCCGGTGGCATCATCCACAAACCGATGTTCGAACGCCTGATATTATGCGAATACGCTATCGCAGATCTCACCACAGCCAATGCCAACGTTTTCTACGAACTAGGATTGCGCCATGCTGTGCGGCCTTCTTCGACAGTATTACTTTTCGCCAAGAGCACAGGCCAGCTTCCCTTCGATGTTGCACCGCTGCGTAGCATACCTTATGACATCGGCGCAGATGGCAAGCCTGACAATGTCGCAGCAATTGCTCCAATTCTGACAGATCGATTCAAAGAAGCACGCAAGCATATGACGGATAGTCCCATCTATCAGCTCGTGGATGGCTTCCCGGATATCCAGCATCTCAAGACGGATGTGTTCCGTGAGCGTGTTACCTATTCGGAACAGGTTAAAAAACAACTGGCTGAAGCTCGCAAGCAGGGATTGGATGCGGTACGCACGATTGAGCATAGCCTTGGCACAATTGCAGATACCGAGTCTGGCGTGGTGATTGATCTGTTTCTATCCTACCGGGCAGTTAAAGGCTGGCAGGAGATGATTAATTTGGTGCCGAAAATGTCACCGCCGCTCGCCAACACCGTTATGGTGCAGGAGCAGTTGGGACTTGCTCTCAATCGAGCGGGTCATGGAGATGAGGCAGAGAAGATATTGATCGAGTTAATTAACAAACGTGGCCCAAGCAGCGAGACTTACGGTATTCTGGGCCGCGTCTACAAAGATCGGTGGGAGGCTGCTGTCCAAGTGGGCGAAACCATACGCGCCAAAGGTCTGCTCAAGAAAGCTATCGATGCTTATCTGAAAGGCTTTGAAGCAGACTGGCGCGATGCCTACCCCGGCATCAATGCGGTTACGCTGATGGAGATAGCTGAGTCAGCCGATCCTCGCCAGGCAAAACTGCTACCTGTAGTCGCCTATGCGGTCGAACGGCGCATTGCCGCTGGCAAACCCGACTACTGGGATTATGCCACACGCCTTGAGCTCGCCGTACTGGCGAAAGATGAAGAAGCAGCTTCGAATGCTTTGGGAGATGCGCTCGCCGCCGTGCGGGAATCATGGGAACCCGAAACCACTGCTCGGAATCTACGGTTGATTAGTAACGCCCGCAAAAAGAAAGGGGGGTTGCTCGGATGGGAAGAGGAAATCGAAGCCGCGCTAATAGACCAAGCAAGCAAATAATCAGCGAAACTTCATTTTGTAAAAACTTCGTTTTTACAAACTCTCAGGAGCTAAAGCATAGCTTAAAAACCTTTTAACGCTATTTTTCCAATCATCCTGCCACTAGCAACTTGCTCAAATGCAGCTTGCAGCGTTTCAACACTGAGTTGTCCGCCCTGATGAGTCAGGATGGAGCGAACAACACCTGCATCAACGGCTTCTGCCAAGCGC
This sequence comes from Nitrosomonas sp. Is37, assembly GCF_033063275.1. Taxonomy (NCBI): domain Bacteria; kingdom Pseudomonadati; phylum Pseudomonadota; class Betaproteobacteria; order Nitrosomonadales; family Nitrosomonadaceae; genus Nitrosomonas; species Nitrosomonas sp. Is37. The sequence goes on from NZ_JAWJYP010000001.1 coordinate 89,528, forward strand.
TGTAGATAGACTCCTTGTTGCGATTTATCTGGCGTGTTAAACATCGCTCGGGTAAACATGAACTCCCAATGGAAACCCACACTTTTATTTTTAAAACGATTCATATCCATCGGCTGACGAGGACTGACCAAGGCACAGATCCTACCAAAGGGACGGATGCAAGCTGCCATATTATCAAGATGGCTATCGGTATCGGCAGTACACAAAATTCTATCCACTTCTTGCACAAGTTGAGGGCGTAACGGCTGACTATAGTCTATCACCTGATCAGCGCCCAATTGCTTGCACCAAGCTTGACTCTCAGCGCGGGAAGCAGTCACAATCACCACTATCCCCACTTGCTTAGCCAATTGAATCGCCATCGAACCTACTCCACCTGCACCACCAATAATTAGCAAGCGTTTGCCTTGATTACTAGCTGCATCCAAGCTGAAACCCAAATGGTCAAACAAGGCTTCGGAAGCAGTCAATCCGACCAACGGCATGGCCGCCGCTTCCAGATCAGACAGACTTTGCGGTGCTTTAGCGACCAGGCGGCTATCTACGGCTTGTTGTTCGGCGAAGCATCCCGTGCGTATGACATCACCAGCATAAAATACGCGATCACCCACTGCGAAGCCCTCAACCCGTGTACCTATCGCCAGCACTTCACCACAGGCATCAAATCCAAGTACTTTCAATCCGATCTGATCTGGCTTGATACTAGCCTTGAGTTTAGTATCGACAGGATTAACTGCCACCGCTTTCACCCGCACCAGCAAATCATAATCGCCAAAGATTGGTTCAGGAAGCTCAGCTAATTCAAAAGTCTGTTGGGCATTAATACCTAGTGCACGCATATAATATAAAGATATAAATATGAATTTTTCAGTTGAGAGTTAATGGGTAATACATTTTAAATATTCTATCCATAAAGTCAGAATAAAGCTAAGTATTAAAGTTAATTTGGCTTCAGTTATCTTCTGCTTAAAGGGTAGCATCCCGTTTTTCTGTGTTAGGCGTCCTTGCGTGACTCCAGCTCGATTTCTGGATGATACGCATAGCGGATGATGGCACTAGGGCAGCGTACTCCAAAGTGAACGTGAAGATTGAGAAGGAGCCTTGGCACAGCGTGCTTGTACTCGTTCAACAGGGCGAGGTGCTCATTACGCGTGATGCCGGTTGCAGTCGATTTTCGGTGCTGGAAGCCGTCATCGCGCAGCTTCTTGAGCTTAGAAAACGCTGCCCATGGGCGACTGGACAGATCGAATGCGTGCCCTGAAAGCTTCATGGGCCACGTCTTCATCTTTGTTTCGAGATTATCCCTAAGGGCAGGATCGTCACCTGCTACTCGCAACCGAACCATGTACTGATGGTTAAGAAACGCCTCCACTGCAGCGATTCCCGCGTTCACCGCAGCCAAAAAGCGCTCCCAGCGACCGGAGCTGATAGCGCTATCGAAGTCTTCTTTGCTGATCTCGAAGTTCGCCCAGTAATCGCTTTCGTTGTACACGCCATCTCCGCTAATCACTGACTCATACTCGCCTGTGATGTGACTAGGCCGTGAAACAGCTACGCCCTCCGCCGTCCACTGCGCACCGAGGAGATTCTCGTAGAGCGGTACGCTCTGCGAAAAGTCTCTGCAACCCGCAACAACATGTTTGAAATCGCGACCGTTCTGGGCGTAGTGAGCTCTTATGTCGGACACTGAACGAATGTTTCCGTGAATGTCGTTATAGTGATTTCCATGCAGGGCCATGGCTACGACCATGTTGTAAGCATTGCGCTCAGAGATACGTTTTTTTGCTCTGAATGCCATAGTTATACGTCTGCTGAAGGCCTAACGCCCCGATTCAACCGCCGGCCACGAGCGCAACGAGTGGCCGGTCGGCTGGAAGCGATGGTTGGGCCAGTCAGACACGAATTGCTGACGGAAATGCACGACTCGCCCAGGAATCATTTGTTACCTCAACCATAAACGGAACTTCGCCTGCGCCTATGACGCGTGAAACGGTAAGCCGATGCTTACCATCGGCTACTAACCCGAGATCACAGTTCAGGTGCTTCACGAGAAATATGGGCGATAGCGCCGTGTTGTTCACCCATGCACGATGACTTTCGCGATCTTATGCTGCGTCATGCATGCTGCTCCATAGGGTCGTAGCCTCATATACAGATGGCTTGTAGAGGCCGGCCCACAGGTCTTGAAGATGACAAGTGTAGATGCAGAGTCCGGATGAGATGATGCTCGTATTAATGTCATTGAAGCTTATTGAGCCGCTGCTTGTGTCCCATATGGCCTTAATAGGCGGCATTGCTTTCTTGTATCGAGCAACGAATCCGTCTAAGCGCGCGCACTCTTCCGCCGCTCGCTGTCGCTCTGCCAGAAAGGCGTTGATGTCTACCACTCTTAGGCCCAATGTTTGAGTTCAGGGGCGCGCCGCCGATAGGCGGAGCGTCCCCTGCAACGAAAGGTTAGAACTCATTTGGCATTGGCGAACAACTCGCCGAGAGTGAATATCCCCGATCTACCTCCGTTGATGCTGCTCAGATAGACCTTCGCAACATCTGAGACAGCGGTTACTCGTTCAAGGTCTTTGGTGTGGAAAATGACGCCCATACCACAAGCATTGAACAAACCACACCGGCAGGTGTAACTACAGCAACATGGTACGTGTGCGAGTTATTGTCGGTCAGGTACTTGATGAAGCCATCAAGGTCGGGTGGTACCTGCGGGGCAACGTTTAGATGCTTGGCAACATCAATCCACTCCCACGGCTCCGGGTCATCAGTGCATTGGGCCAGAAGAAACATTCGGAGTCGTTGCCCGGACGCGCTATCTCGGAAATGATTACCGAACTCAAAGCAGCAAATTTCATAGATGACTTAACGTGCTCAACAAATAGTGCCTTGAGATCAATCGTCCAGCTGCCGCCCAAGGATGACTGTATTTGCTCGGACTTGAGCGAAACTTGTTTGGCCCCTTCAATGGATTTTTGGATCGTTCTTTCCTTTTCTTCCTCCGACCATCCAAGGCCCATACCCTCTTCTGACTTGAAGAATCGGGAGAGGATAGTTCTGATAACTTTCGGGATGTCCTTTATGTCCCTTACATCACGGGACAAGCTAAGGCTAATTTCTCCGTTTTCGGTAATCCATACCTTTGGCGCTTGGGGCACAACCCTTGGGGCAAAATTCGAATCTAGCTTTATCTTCAGCGTTGATTCTGAATCGTCAATGGAGTACGTGTCAGAAAATGGCTACGGTACCTTTCCCGTCTTTCCTAGAATCTTGTAGGTAGCGCGGGCTAGTTGAATATGTTTTTGGTTTACGTAGGGGGCATCGACCCAGTGGCCTAGCTTGTCATTGCAGGACTTGCAGAGCAGATACTTGGAAATGCTTCCCCCAGCGGCTTCTGGAAAGATGTGTTCTTCAGTCAGCGGCTCACTTGACTCAAGGCAGAGTATGCAGGTGTCAGACATTTCTAAGGCGCTCGGAGGTGATGAGTTCTAACGAATAGCGTTTATTTGCCGCCTTCCCCAAGTTTGCAATAGCCGCTGCTCTATCGGCGGCGGATAAACCTTGTTGAACTAAACTAGCGGGAAAGTAGCGCTTATGAGGATTGTAAGGCTGCGGAAGGGAATGTCAACTGGCAGTTGTGACGAGTGTATTGCTGAGCAAAGGAAAAGGTGTCCAGAAAAGGTGTCTGTCATTTCATTTTGCAAAATGAACGAAAAGGTGTCAGTCATTGCATCTTGCAAAATGAACGAATTAACCGACTAACAGTACTGTAATGAACATTAAAATACGCTGCAATTTCAAACATTGTGTAATGTCCCGTTTTGTATATCGTATTCATTGCCTCTCCTCTATCAGTAATATACCGGCAACAATTTCGTCTATTGGCTTCTTGGGCGATTTCTTCGATCGCTTGGTAATATGAATACTATCACTTTGTTTTAAACTAATATGTTTTTGTACCTCACCAATAAAACCATTCTTTTCCATATTCATTTATGGCTACGGATCATAAATGCACTTCATGCACTATGCAATGACTGACACCTTTCTCTCTAGATTTCACTGCGCTCTTGCTCGAACTTCTTGAGCTCGTAGACCGCGATCCCGCCGACCACAACACCGCTCTTAAGGGCGACCAACGCGATAAACGAGTCACCACCGAGCAACCGCCGTAGGTAGCCGTCACTGGGCTGGCTTGCGGCATAGGTGTGGCTCGTCTTTAAACGCCTCACAGAAGGTCCTCAGCAGGGCCCTCATCAGCGAAACATCATCCGGAGCGAGTTGGCGTATGTCTGTCGCCATAGTCTACATCCACGCTGCATAACGGATCGGCGATCACCTGCGGCGCGCAGCGCCGTCAGGTGCATCGTCGTGTTAGATGGCAGCCTCCTCGGTTCCAACAAGGTTTGTACCGAACACGCAGAACCCACCATCTACGTCAACCATCCGCACGTCCGCGAAGCCCGCCGCCATGAGTATTTCTGTCAGCCCCTCCTTCTGCTGTCCAGAATAGCGCGTAAAACCGAGCAGAACTGTTCCTCCTGGCTTTAACACACGTCTGGTCTCCTGCAGCCCTGCGAGAGCATCAGGCCAGACTTGCATCGAATTGATCGCAAGGGCCTTATCGAACATGGCCTTCTCGAACGGTAAGCGCTCGACCGAGCCTCGCAGAAGCTCAACCCTGCCCGTTGCAATGCCCGTAGCGTTGCGATCCTTGGTCTGTTCCAGCATCTCTTCGGACGGATCGATGCCAGCGACCTTTCCCAATGAAACGGAATCGGCCAGGAGCTCAATCCCAACACCTGGGCCGAATCCGATCTCCAGCACTCTGTCATTCGGCTGACGTCGAGCAATTCGATGGCCCGCCGGGCGATCCACGCGTTCGTGCGCGCCATGATAGTACCACCGAGCCTTCCCAACACACCCGTCGGACGACCAAATGCACGCATGAAAAGTCTGTTCAAAAACTTCATTCATCGATCTCTAATTTGATGCTACTGCCATCTAACGGTCAGCGTCAGCGGCGCCCGTCTGGGCGTCCGCTGCACGCTGTGGTTAGGCGGCTCATATTACCGATCTATCGATCGCCTCAGTTGCTCATACCGCCACTCGACGAAGCCATCCGCGGAGTCGGGCTAGTTTCAGGCAGACTTGCCCCCTTGGGTGATCTGGAGGATGTAGCGGGTGGCAGGTAGGTCAAGCGCCGCGTAGAACTCGCCAGCGATAGGGCTGGCGTTGTCGTGCAGCATCTCTACGAACGCCGCCGCTCCTGACGTTATCGTGACGCCCGCCTGCCTCATTTGATCGATCGCAGTCAGTTGTAGGAGATCGCTCCAAGTGCCCGAGGCATCCAAAAGTGCATAAACGTCATATCCGTCAGCCACAGCGGACATGGCGGGGAACGCCAAGCAGACGTGCGTTGTGATCCCGCCGATCAGGAGCTTCTGCCGCCCGGTTCGCTTGACAGCATCGCGGACTCGCGGCTCATCCCATGCGTTGACAACGCTTCGCTCGATGTTGTCCACCCCCGGCAGTGCCTCCGTGAGCTCAGGCAGAGTCGGGCCCCACATCATGGGCGCAGTCGAGGTGAGCACAACCGGGACGCCGAGGACGCGCGCGGCGCGGGCGAACGCGACGACATTGTGGCGCACCTCGTCCGGCGTGAGATCTCGAATGCCCGAAACGAGCCCGACCTGGTGGTCGATAAGCAAGAGTACGGTGCTCTCAGGTGTGAGGCGCTCGTAGGTGCGGCTCCGGCCGCTCTGGGACTGGTCTATCGTCTTAGTTTTGCTCATAGCGTGTACTCCCTCAGAATTGGGTAACTCCTACATGCGTCTCAAGCCGCCTAACTAGAACTAAACCTCCGAAATGACACAATCTATTACGTCAGAAATAAAATCTAACACGACAAGCTGCATGCTATCTCTTTATTTTTTATAGAATTGAATCAATTTGGCTTTCATCATAACAAACTTTGTTAGATCCACAAATACGATGAATAAACCACGACTTTTGAACCAGGCGCGGGATAAACTCAGGCTCAAGCATTACAGCTATCGTACCGAGCAATCTGATATTGTCTGGATTAAGCGTTTTTTATTCTCTTTCACAACAATCAGCAGCCGGATACGAGGGAGGAAAAAAGATAGCTTCCTATATTTGCGTTCATTTTTAAGCACGATCAAAAAAGATGTCAAAAGATGTCAGAAAAGATGCAAAAGGTGTCAATCATTGTATAGAAGCGCATTTATGATACGTAGCCATAAATGCATATGAAGAAGAATGGTTTTATGACACGTCCGATCAGACTGGAATTTTCGAATGTTTTATACCATGTTATGTCGAGGGGGGACGGTGGAGAAGCTATTTTTGCTGAAGATGAGGATAGACGGCAGTTTCTTGATTTATTAGCAGAGCTGATAATACGCTATGAAGCAATATGTTATGCCTACTGCCTGATGGATAATCATTATCATCTTTTGCTAGAAACGCCCAAGGCAAATCTATCTCAAATATAATGTTCATTACAGTACTGTTAGTCGGTTAATTCGTTCATCTTGCAAGATGCAATGACTGACACCTTTTTGAGCAAACATCACAGATTTTCTGGCGCAATGCGCTTCACTTATTGGGTCCTAAAAAAGACCAACTCAGCTGAACGGTGATGCTTAGCGCAAATAAGGCGGGATAGGTTCTCCAAAAAACTCGCGCATTAAAAAATTTTCGAGCCCCTCGCTATCTCCTGGGCGTGCGGACAGGACAACGACGCGATTAAGGCGAGGTGATTCCCAGTTAAAATCTTCCTGATGATACTGACGAATCAGCTGGATCATTCTGCGTATGATTGCACGTTCAATATCGCCGTCCGGCCCTGCTTTCACTTCAATTAATTCCCGCCGTGGATTGCTGTCGCCAGTTGTCCAGGCGCGAAACGTGAATTGCGCATAGCGTGGGCCAATTTTGATAATCTGAAAAACGCCACTGGTACCGGGTATTTGCAGGTTGCGTTTGACTGTCGCCATCCTGATCTCTTCCGCTGAGGGCTGTGGCTTCGGGTTAATATTTTTGTTGTTCTCAATTCCATCAAAAATACCAGCCGGGCGGCTTTGTTGTCTTCTTCTCTGATTAATATACTCCGATAAATCGGCCGATGCGGCGGTATCCTTTTTTTGTGGAACCTCAGTTCTGGTTTCTTTTTTGGGCGGCGTAACTTTTGCCGTTTCAATTGCATCCTTCTTGACAGGCGGTGGCTTGGGTGGAGCGAGAGGCCGGGGGCGTGGAGGCGGCGGCATTACCAGCTCCGGTGCTATTTTTGCTTGTTGCGCTTCATTCTGGGGCTGCGTCTCGCTGCCTTTGGGTGGCGGCGGGACGGGCTCCTGTGGCTGCGCGAGTTCCGGAAGCTCCAGAAATTCCGCTTCGATTGCGTCGGGGATATCAATATTGACTTTAATTTCTGGTTCCGTTAGGAAAAAACCAACCGCCCAGATGGCGATCAGCCAAAGCAGTGCCGCCAGCGGCAGCGGCCACCAGAGACGAATTTCCCTTGTTCTGGAGCTGTTCATCGCTACGGACTTTATCAATCTATTAAGGGATATAGGAATTACTTATGCTGGACCGCGATCAGAAAATGCTGCACGCCCGCATTCCGCGCCCTGAGCATCGCCTGAACCACAATACCCTGTGGCGCTTCATTATCCGCTGATACGATCAATTTTTGCTTAGCATCCTCAAGCAGCGGTTTGAGCGTGGTAGCCAAGGTATCGAGGGTAACGGATTCCTTATTGATAAAAATTTCACTGTCCTTGGTCAGCGTTAAAGTCACCGGTTTTTCGGCACTGAGTTTCTCAGCTTGTCCTTCAGGTAAGTTGACTTGCAGGGAATCCAGATTCTGCATGGATAACGAAGCCAGCATAAATGTCGCGAGCAGAAAGAACATGACATCAATCATGGGAATAATCTGAATATAACCTTTTCGGGGTGTTCTGGATTTACGCAGTTTCATGGGTGCTTTCCTTTTGATCCAACCGAATATGATCGATCAGGCGCGTACCGAGGCGTTCCATTTCATCCATGGTTTGTGATTGTAGACGTGAGAAGTAATTGAATCCAAACAGCGCAACCAGCGCGATAATCAGACCAATAACGGTTGCAATGAGCGCTTCGGCAACGCCACCTGTCACCGCAGTGGGGTTGACGATGCCTTCGCTGCCGATAACTTGAAAGGCGCGCATCATGCCGACAACGGTTCCCACGAGCCCCAGTAGCGGCGCGGCTGTCACGATTGTTTCCAGCGCCCAGAGTCGGCGGGACAATGAACTTTCAATTAACTGGGCTTCATCCGCTGCGCGTGATTCAGTCCACCAGGATGGTTGGTGCCGATTGGAAATCACCACTTCAAAGAAGCGCTTGTAATAGTGGCGTTTATCCAGTCCTGACAGGATTTTTTCCAGATCTTCCCACTTGAAACCATAGGTTTCGATAAGATTCAACAAATCGTTCGAGAGACGGGCGAAGCGCCAGTAAACAAATGCTTTTTCGAGCATTATCGCCAACGCGATGACGCCCAGCAAAGATAACGGCAAAATAATGATTCCACCCAGTTTTAACATGATCCAGGCTTGGTTAAGGTGTTCCATTCATAAACTCCAGATTGGGTATGTTTTTATAACGTGTGATTCAAAACGGTCGTTGCCTTAAGTTTAAGCCGCTGACACCGGATAATCATAGATCTCCTGTGCGATCAATGCGTACTTTACAGACATTTCTTCGCACAAAGTATGCTGCGGCCATTTTTGAGCTAGCATTCTTCATTTAAATCCGAAACTGAGAACGTAGATCAGGAATCTACTACTGTTGCGAGTTGAGGTAACGTTTGGCCTTGTCTGAGGTCAACTTTCTCGCCTCAACCTTGAATGCAAAAAGGTGTCAAAAAAGGTGTCAAAAAGGTGTCAAAAAGGCGCCAGTCATTGCATCTTGCAAAATGAACGAATTAATCGACTAACAGTACTGTAATGAACATTATATTTGAGATAAATTTGCCTTGGGCGTTTCTAGCAAAAGATGATAGTGATTATCCATCAGGCAGTAGGCATAACATATTGCTTCATAGCGTGTTATCAGCTCTGCTAATAAATCAAGAAACTGCTGTCTATCCTTATCTTCAGCAAAAATAGCTGCTCCACCGTTCCCCCTTGACATAACATGGTATAAACCATTCGAAAACTCCAGCCTGATCGGACGTGCCATAAAACCATTCTTCTCCATATTCATTGATGGCTACGTATCATAAATGCATTTTCATGTGCTATGTAATGACTGACACCTTTTGCCCCAGCCATCCTATGCACGCTGTGTTGCACGCTCTTATGGGTTGCAAGATTTACCTATTTTATTTTTCCTGAACCAACCCATCAATTCCTTCTCTAGCTCTTGCAATGCATCGTCAATTGAATCAACACTTGAATCACTTTCCCAGAACATACCACCTGGATCAAGCGCGCGTACCAACGAACTACTGTATTCATCTCTTCCAATTTCTATCCAACCTTGTTCTTCGATCCAGCGCGTAATTGTTGGGTAGGAATCTGCAAACGAAGCCATTTGAAAGTACCTTTATCTATTTTGTTTCAGCCAAGTTGATAATAAAGGTGTCAGTTATTGCATCTTGCAAAATGAACAAATTGACCGACTCACAGTGCTGTAATGAACATTAAAATATGCTGCAATTTCAAACATTGTGTAATGTCCCGTCTTATATATCGCATTCATTGCCTCTCCTCTCTCAGTAATGTCGGCAACAATTTCGTCCATTGGTTTCCTGGGCGATTTCTTCGATCGCTTGGTAATATGAATACTGTTACTTTGTTTCAAATTAATATGTTTCTGTATCTCACCAATAAAAGCATTATCACCTAAGAAGCTGTTTGGAAACTGCTGTTTTAAGCTAGTCGCCTCAACATAATACGAGTCATGGCGATGTAAACCCAGGTTTCATCGGTACGTGTGAGCCGCTCATAGCTTTTACTGAGTCGGCGAGAATGGTTCAGCCAACTGAAGGTGCGCTCGACTACCCAACGACGGGGCAGCAATACAAATTTTCTGGTTTCCCTGGGATGCAACACTACTACCAGACAGAATTTGAACCGTTCTGTAACCCAATCTACAAGGCGACCACCATAACCACCATCCACCCAAATCTTCTGCAGTTTCTTGCAACTACCCGGCCAGATGACGCAACAGTAAGCGAGCACCATCACGGTCCTGCACACTGGCAATGGTTACCATAACCGTTAACAATAACCCCAGCAAAAAAAGGTGTCAGTCATTGTATCTTGCAAAATGAACGAATTGACCGACTAACAGTACCGTAATGAACATTAAAATACGCTGCAATTTCAAACATTGTGTAATGTCCCGTTTTATATATCGCATTCATTGCCTCTCCTCTATCAGTTATGCCGGCAAAGAAAAGGTATCAGTCGCTTCATGCACTACGCAATGATTGATACCTTTTTCTAGTGAAATAACCGAGTCAGCTTTGTGACTTCAACATTATTCTTCTACCAGTAAAGTAAAATTAAAAATAGGATAAGCATCAAGTTTCAAATCAATGTAGCTATTTTTATAGGGAAGAATTATGAATCATTTTATTAAGCATACTGGCGGGTTGGTATTAGCCATTGCAGGTGCCTTTTCTTTTGGCGTCATTGCCCTTCAGCAAGGCGAATCCATTAATGCGATCTGGATTGTGATTGCGACTATTTGTGAAGAGGTATCAGTCATTGCATAGTGCATGAAGTGCACTATGCAATGACTGATACCTTTATCCTAAATTCCTCAGTTGAAGACTCCTAAATCGCTCAAGAACCCTATTGATTAAGGTTCTTTGAAAGATCCATGGCATTACCAATCAGATGAGATTTTAGTGAAATAATCAAAATCTGCCAAAAGTGTTGCCACACCTTGCTCTCAGCTTGCTTACTGTAACTGAGGAGCAGTTAACATTTTTGGCTGTGAACCGTTGATAGTATTAGATTGCAGCTATTTTCATTCTAAATTCCAACTGAGGAATTTAGGTTTATATATATAGGATATCGTTCGGCGCGCCGACCGGCCGATTGAGAAAGCTCCGATACGTGTAGTAGCCAACTGCTTCGGCAATCTTCATTGGTTTCGTCTCCTATGAGGGGTTTGGTAGTCTGGTCTGCTAGCTATCATCGGATCCACCTAACGCTCCGCATGAGCCGTCGGACTCGATGTGGTTATTAGCACTCTCATTTCACCAATTTAACCTGCTCCACCACATGTTCTATGAGTTCTCGAGTACCCCACCACATAGTAATAACCAGAATAAAAAAGGGTAGCAACGCAAAAAAGCGCCCCATTCTTGACGTTCCGCTTTTCGCCCAAGAGTGGAAGGGTTCGATTCTGAAAGATGCGAAGAAATATGCAAAATAGAAACTTAATAGAAAATACGATATCGATTCGATCGCCTTTAATGGTGCGCTCCCAGTCTTTTCCGCCAAGTACGATAGCCACCTAAGGCGATTGTCCACCCGACCCATTTAAACCACAAGGGTGTGACCGTTTCATAGAACGCATGAGCCGCATAAGCCCATTCATTCTCAGTCTTTTTCGCCGTTAAATCGATGATGCGATCTGGCGCCTTGTCTTCTTTGTCTGACATTATCCCTTTAGCGCTAACGTTTGAGTTCAGCGGACGCCGAAGGTGGTCCGCTGGAACGAAGGGTTAGGTTCACATGAGGCGATTCTCGATGACCCTAATCGCTGACGAGAAATCGCTTTCGATGAAGTACGCATTTTTCTTGCCTGATTTCTCTTTCCATTCAAGAAAACCATCCTTGTCCCACTCTAGGCCAAAGTAAGTTACGCTGGCTATCGATTTGCCAAGAACATCCCAGATGTGTCCATCCGACTGATAAACACGAACCCTGAAATGAAGACATGTCGAGATCTTACACTATCTCACTCCACTGGCGCTGCTGCGCCTCAACGTAGTCGGGACATACCTTCACAGGTTCTCCCTCAGCATACATGGCGATCACAAGCGCAAAACTGTCGTCTTCCGCACAACGGCGCAGCGTCTCTTGTTGGTCTAGAGCATTCTGCACTTAAATAGAGTCGATAAGGGATTCTCAAAGGATGAGATATAGTTGATTGAAAAGGTGTCAGTCATTGCATCTTGCAAAATGAACGAATTAACCGATTAACAGTACTATAATGAACATTAAAATACGCTGCAATTTCAAACATTATGTAATGTTCCGTTTTGTATATCGCATTCATTGCCTCTCCTCTACCAGTAACGCTGGCAACAATTTCGTCTATTAGTTGCTTGGGCGGTTTCTTCGATCGCTTAGTAGTATGAATATTATCACTTTGCTTCAAACTAATATATTTTTGTACTTCACCAATAAAACCATTCTTTTCCATATTTATTTATCACTACGGATCATAAATACACTTCATGCACTATACAATGACTGACACCTTTTTAATATGTCTCTAATTGGAGACGAAATATTTCCTTCAAAATCAATTAATTATATCCAACAATCAAAAAATAGTTAAGTATGGGCGACAATTACTCACTGTATCCTACATAGGTTACTCTACAGACTTTATATAAGTAATTAATTAAACATCAAAAATATATTTTGGCATGAATATTGCTAGAAATATAATGAGTTATATCTTAATGATTACTCTATCGATTTATTTATTAGCACCAATATTGGTTGTCAATAAGGATATTAAGTAATTCGATAGCCTTCAGTCCTGATTAAAGTAATTAATGATAATTCTACTTGATCAAGTTTTTTGAAGTTTTAACTTCATTCAAATTTTATACTCAATAGAGGAATACAAAGTGCTTAAAAAAGAAATTATCAAATTGAGAGCAGCCTTACCTATGCTGCTAGCGTCATTATCCGCAGATAGGCGAGCATTTATGGATAGTAATAGCAACTCCGATCGCTTATCGAATACACTTACTTCGACTGATAGTCATAGTAAAAATGCAATTTATAATACAGCGAGTCTTATTAATCTTGATAATCCATTTTTTAAAAGCTTGAGAGAGAATGACCGTAGCGGTACTTCCTATAATGTTCCTTCTCAAGTATGGACGATAACACCCAAAAGAATACAAACGATTTTAGAAAAAAAACAGGGCTTGAATCTGTTTCTTGGACTGGTAGAGAACGCTAATTCTCTTACTGCAGTGCCAACTGCTGAAGAATATCGCAGCGCATATAGTATGTTACTGAATAAGGGAAGTATATGTCTGGGAATCGATATCCTTGCTGCCGCACTAAAATCGCTTTAAACCCTATAAATCATCACATACATCACAAATATATCACAAGTGCACATGCTGCCATTGTGCGTAGCTAAGCGCTATTTAATACAAACCTGTCTAGATCAGTAGAGTAACAGAGAATTTCCCATGTAGTTCTGTTAATAACTGTACGTATTAATAATGATAATGATTATGATTATCAATCAAATATTGATAAAAATAATAATAATCGTTATCATTACATCCTAACACACTAAGGAACGAGGAATTTAAGCTGAAGAGACTAAAAAGACGCACAAATTCAATGAATAAGGCAATGATTTGATGAGGCTATATTTAATCAGAAGGAATCATTTGATGCTGCAAAATAAAATTTACTCATTTTTTATCAGCAATCCAGCTTGGGCTAAAGGTGAAAATCGGGTTTCAAAAATATATTTTGGCATGAATACTGCTCTAAAATCGCTTTAAACCCAATCAATCATCACATATATCACAAGTGCACATGCTGCCATTGTGCGTAGCTAAGTGCTATTTAATACAATCCTGTCTAGATCAGTAGTGTCAAGGGACTTAATGATGATTTAAACGTCGAGAGGTGCTTCCAAGTACTTATACGACGCGCCATAACATTCCCAATTCTGGAATCACCAATACCAATGCCACTGGATATTGGTATCTCTGATGCATCGCGTCGTACGCTGGATATGCCGCTGCATACACTAAAGAAACAAGGATTGTAGGTCATTCGGCCTCAGAATTGTGAAAATCTGCTCGCGCTATCTCACATGGCTCGCCACGATTGCTCAAGTCCGACAGACTCCTAAGACAGGGTGCTCATTTATCACTTTTTAAAATTAACCGCAATTTTGCGGTACCGTCATTCGTAGGTAATTCATCATGAATAACAAACATAACAAACTAATTTCCATCGCATTAACTGGCTTACTTTCATCTACTATCGCTACATCAGCATATGGCGCAGATTTGTCAATCGTTGGCCGAATTCAGGCTGAATATAGCGGTATCAATATCGAAGGTTTCTCCAGCCAGACAACTGTTAATGATCCAACCTTTTTCTCTTCATGGGGCCTGCGTGTATTTGAGGATTTGGGAAGCGGATTTAAAGTAGTTACCATGATAGATTTTGGTTTCAATACCAACGGTGGACCAATAGGAAGTCGAGAAATGTTTGTCGGGATATCCAAAGATTCAATTGGCACACTAAAATTTGGTCGCACTCATTCCCCCTTTGCAGATTTTGCTGGTGGCTGGACGATTGATCCATTTGTCTATACCACGCTTCAAGCTACTGGCAGTGGTGGCACTATGATCGCAAGCGCCAATGGCCTTGGTTCAGGATCCTTTACCGCTGTAAATAGCGTGGCGCGTTTTGACTCGGCAACTTTCAATGGCTTTTCCTTTGCAGTTCTGTTAATGCCTGGCAATGCAAACACACTAGAAGCAAATCTTGGAGGCATTCTTGGCGGTCAGGGCATTACAAAAGGGAACACAGGTGGCAAGGATGGTGAATGGGATGTTCAGTTTGCTGCTAAATATGCCATGGAAATTCAAGATCATAAACTGGAAATATTTGGTGGCTACTCTAGGGACAATGTTAGCTCCGCTCAAAAAAAAATAACGGCAGTTAATTTAAAAACCGAGGAAGTAGTGCGAATCGGCGGAGCATGGTCTTACAAAAACTTTCGTCTTCAAGGTCAATATGACTTTATCAGCAATGCATTGGGCGCAGCGACATGCTCAGATGCAGCTGCCTTGGGTGAGATAGGCAATGAGTCTACCAGGCAATGTAATACTGCAATGAACCCTGGTGGTGACGGCAGCATCTGGTTTGCTAGTGGTCAATACAGAATAGGAAATGCAACTCTGGTCGCTCAGGGGGGAATGACAGATGCAAATAATACTGACGTTTTCGCAAGTCGCAAAGCCAAAAGCTTTACTGTGGGCGCACTTTATGATTTAAGTAAACGCACCAATCTGTTTGGCGGCTATCAGCATGTAAATGTAATAGATAAAAACAACACAGTTGATCGTGATCGTGATACCTGGACAGTAGGCATACGTCATCTATTTTGACGATAACTCAAAGAAACCCTGAGTAAGTAATTATTCAGGGTTTCCGATTGGATAAATGATGGTTTGAGAAAAGATTTTTTCCAATAAACTAAACAGAATGATGGCTTCCTCCTTCAATCCACAGTCCACAGCTTTCTGCAGCAGATAAGTGCTTACCGATAGTGCAAGCGTTGTAAGAAAAGGTGTCAGTCATTGCATCTTGCTTATGGGGATTGTAAGGCTGTGGAAGTGAAAGTCAACTGACAGTTGTGACGAGTGGGTATCTGGTGGGCTAAAGTATAGCATTCCAACGTAGCTGGACTGGCACGTTCATTCCTCGATTTTTGTCCGGATCGGTCCATTGCTGAGTCATTCAGCCTGTATAAGCGAATGCCTTCTCGGCGACCCCAAGCACTTGGCCGCCAAGTAGAGCGCAAGTGGAAAGAACCATGTCTCATGGTGGTCCCCGGCGGGGTGGACATCGCTGCTTCGAAGCAGGGGGAATGACCTCTACCACCACGAAGCGCCCTTCGCGGCAGTGCGGGCAATTCATCCACTCGAGTTGTATCACCCGGCGCATGAACGTTTCCACCGTTGATAGCTGAGGCGTTGGCGCCTCCAGCGCAGCGCGCAGCAGCCAGCTTGACCGCTTTGCGCGCTGGCCAATCAAGCCATAATGACGTATACGCTTGAACTCTTTGGGTAGGATATGCTGCATGAAGCGGCCGATAAACTCGCCTGCCGCCATGCTGAGGATGCGACCATTAGAGATTGTCACTCAGTGTGTGTAGTGCCCCAGATTCCAGTAAGTAGGGTGTCAATCAGTAAAGCGTATTGCACCGAATATTTTTCATTCGGCTCAATAATGATTACACCCTACGCGAGCTTTAGCTTTAATTGATTTTTTTCTAATTTCTCTTTTAGCCATTCCTAAACATCTATATCACTATCTCTGTACTGAGTTATTTCTCCGCACTGCTTCCCTAGCTTTTTCAATGTATTGTGGGACCAAACAGCTAAAGTCACTGAGACCTACAATTAGCATTTTATTGATCTAGATCAATGAAGCCAACCCTGATTTGGTTCATATTTTTCATTGATCTAGATCAATGAAGCAAACCCTGATTCGGTTCATATTTTTTATGTTTACACATAATATAGGAGTAAATAGAGATATGAGTTCATTAGAAAAGACAACAGACGCTAAAACACTTAGAAATTTTGGTATCAATATCGCAGTCATATTCGGCGTAATGGCGACTTTGATTATTTTATCAGTATACTTTGCTGGCACTTCGAACTGATTTGTCGGCAGGCGCGCAGCGTGAAATTCTGCTGCACTGCTTTGGATGCGATAAGCCCTGCCGGACCATGCTAATCCGGCAGGGCAATCTCGAAACAAACTCGAAATATGAATGCATGCTTGATAAGCATGCATTTTATTCAATGCACTACCGGGATCACCCATTAGCCGCCTTAAATCAAGAGTACGAACAAAGTTTTCGCTATTCGGCGATAAGATAACAATCAATAACACCAATGCTGAACATTCTTGCTGAAATTCCTCACACCCTTTGCTTCAAATTATGATGATGTCAATCGCACCAGTCACCCATCAGGATCAAGTGAAAATAAACCGGCTGTTTCACCCTGGCAGCCAGGCTGCCTCAGAAGCATCTCAGTACTGTCTTGTATCCAAGTGTTTGGTCAAATCTGTGGTTGCCTATTCGGGCCCTAACCTTTTCTGGCTTACAATCCAGGTGATTGCCTTCAACAAACTGTTAACAATGGCAAATGCCGGCCCAACGAGACGAGAAATAGCTCAAAATTTGTCGTAATGCAAGATTTGACCCTGTGCATATAACGCTCCGCTTCAGCCGCGGCTCTACCTTCGGAGCTTCGCCCCTGCGGCAGGGACGTCGACTGGAAGCGATGGTTATGTTTCCAGCCACTTGTACATGACCAACGCATCAACATAGCCCTTGGAAGGATGATAAAAGGCCTTCAGTAATCGGCCCACGGTAGCGAAGCCGAGCTTGTTCCAGAGCCTTGCTGCGCCTTCATTGCTGGACGCCACGAAATTGAACTGCATAGCCTTGTACCCAAGCTCTCTCGCGATTTTTTGGGAGTGTTCACACATCGCGGTGGCGAGGCCACGCCCCCCCTGGCCGCTGATGAAACCATGTAGCCGCAATTGCAGACATGGTCGCCCGGACCCGCTTGGTTAGTCTTGATGTAATACGTGCCAAGGATCTTCCCGTCCTCCTCGAACACATAGGTCTTTCTTGGACCATCTATCCAAAGCTTTAGGGCTTGCTCCTTGGTGATGTCCTGCGAGTACGCATAGGTTTCACCGGCCGCAGCGATCTCGTGGAAGATTGGCCAAATTTGGTCGAAGTCTTCTCTTCTGGCTTCTCGGATATTCATGGATCTCGAATCTGTTCACGTGGAAACATAATTAGAATTAACACTCCAAAATGATGCAATCTATTCCCCCTTGACATAACATGGTATAAACCATTCGAAAATTCCAATCTAATCGGACGTGCCATAAAACCATTCTTCTTCATACGCATTTATGACTACATATCATAAATGCACTTCACGCACTATGCAATGACTGACACCTTTTCATTCAGGTGAAAAGGCGATATGGCCGACCACCTGACCGGATTGCTCGGCAACCAACGAAATGGTAAGGACGTTGGCCTCACGCAAAGCATCAACAATGAAGTGCTCGGTGTGGCTGCTATAGGGATGAGAGGCAAACGCTTGACGAGTCACTTCGTCAATAGCACCTTCATCGCTTTTGCATTCGGAGCGGATTGCAAGTGACATGATTTAGAAGGGTTAACGCTGCCGTTAACCCTCCGCCGAGGAGCGAAGCGACGAGAGGAACCGCAAGCGCGCGAAGCCCGCTTGCGGCGGTCGGGTTGAACGGCGGGTTAGCCGTCATTTTTGTCGTATCGGCCAAAGCGTTACAACCAGGAATCCGTTGTAGCGCCTAAACGCATCGTGGATAGGGGCGATATCAATCTCGGGTGATGCGTCTGGATCCTCTAGACCAACCCAGTATCGGCTGTTGTCGCCCCACGGCTCATTTACCACCGCGACCTTTCCGTGGAACTTGAACGTCACTCGATCGTCTTTGAACCAATTCCGACGAACGTCGGTTACGCCGGGCACGGAGCGCAGTAGTTTGAACAGCAGCCGGAACGTAAGCCAAGTGCTCGTAATTTCGAACCCGCGAAGAGAGCCATCTGGTCGCAAGATCGGATACGTTCTCATGACGGCTAACGCCTGACATGAGCGGCGCTCCGCAGACGGCGGAGCCGGCCGCGGAACGTCCGCTCGATGGAAGGGTTAGGCTCCGACCGAGGAGCTACAAGTCCCTGAACGGTTGAGAGCACTGCGAGTGCGATGTTCTTTGCACCTAGGACTGTGTAGACCCACGCCTTCTGCCAACGGTGCTGCACGACGAATACGTGCAGATGCAGGTTTGGCCGCTTTCGGATCGACGCGCCGCTGTGAACGAGCATGAAAGCTTGCGGATCATTGACTGTGCCAAGCGCCAGTTGCTCGGCCTGTGCGACGAAGAACGCCATGAGCTCCGCCGGCTTAGCAACCGATGCCACGCTACGTGGTTCGTGGCAAAGCACGAAGCAGTGCCGCAACCAAGGCAGCCTGTACTTGACCAGCAGACAGGAGCGTTCCGCGTAGCCGGGCGGAACCAGGACTTGTCTATCGAGCATGAAGCGCGACATGGCTAAGGCGCCTAACGTTTGACATAAGCGGCGGCTTCGGGCTGGCGAAGCCAGCCCGAAGCCGTTCGCCCGATGGAAGGGTTAGGTGCTTTGTTGGCCATTCTCGTAATTGAAGCGATAGACATTGCCGTTGAAGTCGACTGCCTCGACGCACTCCGGTAGAAGCGAGATGCCTTCTGTGAAGATGTCTGCGCCGGAGGCGCTCCAAAGAACCTCTCCGCTCTCGGACAGACGTGCAATCTCCAGCTCACCGTGAGAGATGAGTGCGCGACGATGACCTTCGAAGTAGACACCGAAACAGGTGGCTGTATCTGCCTGAACGGACCACTTGAACGCGAACGGATTAAGCTGAATGCAAACAACGCAGTTGCCTACCGCGACATAGAGGAACCCATTTGTGTACACGGCTGAATGCTCATGCACGACACTGCCGCTGCCGTCGCATCCAAGAACTGCCACGGGCTCGCCGTTGAGCAAGATGCCATGGATGGATTGTGTAGCGAGGTTCTTGGTGAATAGGTAGCCGCGAACGTTGTCAGCAGAACCAAACGAATAGACCGGTTCGTTCACCAGTTCAATCGTGCCGACTTCAGTGGTGATGCGCATAGCGTCTGGACGCCTAACTAGAATTAGATCTCCGAGATGACGCAATCTATTACGTCAGAAATGAAATCTAACACGACAAGCTGCATGCTATCCCCTTATTTTTTATAGAATTGAATCAATTTGGCTTTCATCATAACAAACTTTGTTAGATCCACAAATACGATGGATAAACCAAAACTTTTGAACCAGGTGCGAGATAAACTCAGGCTCAAGCATTACAGCTATCGTACCGGGCAATCTGATCTTGCCTGAATTAAGCGTTTCATTCTCTTTCACAAAAAACAGCATCCGAATAGGATGGGAGGGAGATTGAGTCCTTATTTTTGTGTTTATTTTTCCTATGCCTATCAACGCTGGCAAGATAGCAGCCATTACGCATTTTCCTGGATAGTACATATAATGGACACCAGAAATATAAAAACTATTCTATCTTTCGTCTAGCCACCTGGCGTAATGATCGGCTTGTATGCCATCTCTTCGATACCGGGGAAGCCGCCTGATAATCCGACCATCATTCAGTATTTTCCTGGTTTTTCTCCGACTGTTCACAATATGCTGCATATTCCGGCTTATGCTTTGCTTGCGTGGACGCTCCAACGCTGCCTGTTTCCGTATCTTCTCCCTCGAATTGGATTGACTCTAGTCGTGATAATGGCGGCATCTACGGTGCGCTGCTTGAGTGGCATCAGGCCGATACCCCCGGTCGATACGCTAGTTTCAGTGATGCTATGTTTAATTTCATCGGCGCAATAATAGGCGTCTGGTTCGCATGGAGGAGTGCGGTTGTAAACAAAACCACTTGACCCATAGGCTCACTATTTGACAACACAACTCAAGATAGAGAGATAATGGTAGGCATCAGGGCCGCTTTGTACTGCCCAACAAAAGTTTTTTTGGCAACGGTCTCTTTCTGACTACTCCTAAAATTCAAAAATAGGAATTTATGAATCGAATCTTGGTAACCGGGGCTACCGGGCAAATTGGTTCTGAACTGGTTCCTGCGCTGCGAAAAAAATACGGCACCGATCATGTTGTCGCGGCTGGACATAAAAGAACACCGCCAAAAGGCTTTGTAGAAGAAGGGCCCTACACCTCCCTTGATGTGACCGATATTGATGCGCTTACAAAAATTGTGCGGGACTTCCGCATTGATACCATTTTTCACCTGGCTGCCCTGTTATCAGCCGTTGCTGAAAAAAACCCGCAGACTGCCTGGAAAATCAATATGGAAGGCCTGCAAAATGTTTTGGAAATAAGCCGCATTTATGGCTGTGCTGTTTTCTTTCCCAGTTCGATCGGCGCTTTCGGACCAGGCACCCCACGTGACAACACGCCCCAGGATACCATTCAGCGCCCCAATACTATGTATGGGGTGTGCAAAGTAGCTGGCGAGCTTTTATGTGATTATTACTTCACCCACTTTGGGGTAGATACCCGCGGCGTTCGCTACCCTGGATTGATCTCGTATGAAACACTACCTGGCGGAGGAACTACCGATTACGCCGTCGAAATTTTTTACCAGGCCATTCAGCAAAAGAAATACGCATGCTTTTTAAATAAAGGCACAACTCTCGATATGATGTATATGCCCGATGCCGTGCGGGCTGCCATTGAGCTGATGGAAGCTGAACCGCAGCAATTAAAACATCGTAATGCCTTTAATATCACTGCGATGAGTTTTGCTCCCGAAGAACTGGCCGCGCAAATTCAGAAACACATACCTGCTTTTACTATGCACTATCAGATCGACCCGGTTCGGCAAGCCATCGCTGATTCATGGCCACACCATCTGGATGATCAAGCCGCACAGAAAGAATGGGGCTGGCAGCCCCAATATGATCTTGCGGCCATGACAAAGGACATGATCGAGCGTCTAACAAAAAAGCTAAGTGTTAAACCTTGATAAGGAGCCGAAATGTCTCTTGAACAATTGAATGTGTATTGCACCTTGAAGCTGGCCGAATTGAAAGAAAGAGGTGCTCAAAAAGGGGCAGAAAAAGTGATTGCAAAAATCGCCCTGCCCGGTTGGATAAAAGAGGGCAGATTGCCTACTTCCGCAGAAGATGAAAACTTTGGACCGCGTTATTTTTTAGCAGGGGATGAAAGGGCGTACTTACTGATGAACTCCAATTCATACCTGGGTCTTACGTTACATCCTAAGGTGATGGCCGCAGAAGAAGAAGGAGTCAAACATTTTGGTACCGGCCCAGGTGCCGTCCGTTTTATCTCAGGCACATACCAACCGCATGTCGAACTTGAAAAGCGCCTGGCAGCATTTCACGGACGTGCATCCGCCATGATTTACAGTGCAGCTTATACAACTGTGATGGGGGTACTTCCCGCATTAATCGATGAACATACGCTGGTAGTGAGCGATCAACTGAATCACAACTGCATCATCAATGCCATTCGCCTGTCCTATCCAGCCAAAAAAGAGATTTTCAAACATCTCGATATGACAGAACTCGAGCGTATTCTCAGTACTTATGCTTCTGGCAAAAATGCCGCAGGCGGGTCCGAGATCAGGCGAGTGCTGGTCATCACCGACGGCATCTTCAGTATGCGTGGCGATTGTGCGCCACTGGATGAAATTGTCGCGATTTGCCGGAAATATGAACAGGATTTTGCAGACGGCATTATTACCATTGCTGACGATTCACATGGCGTAGGCGCGTTTGGTGAAACTGGACGTGGAACCGAAGAATACACTCAAAGCAAAGTCGATATACTGATTGCCACGCTGGGTAAGGCATTAGGTGTAAATGGCGGTTACGTGGTTGCCAGCGCCCCTGTGATTGATTATCTGCGGGAAATCTCCCCTTTTTATGTGTATTCAAATCCGATTACCCCGTCCGAGGCACTGGCCGCCATAGCCTCTCTGGAGATACTGGAAAGCAAGGAAGGACTGGAACGCTTAGCAAGATTGCGCGAGCTGGCGGTACGCTTTGAAAATGGCCTAACTGAACTGGGTTTCGAAACCATCCCTGGCGAACATCCGGTAACCCCGCTTGTCGTGCGCGACACCCAGCAAACAGCACTTCTGATCGAATACCTTTTTCAGAATGGCATCTTAGCGACCGGTTTAAATTACCCAGTCGTTCCCAAAGGAGACGAAGAAATTCGCTTCCAAATTAACGCCAACCACACCACTGGAGATATCGATTACCTCCTAAGTGTTTTGAAAAATTTTCTGGCTTATTCGCGTTCTCGTTCATAGCCTTTCTGGCTTGGCTTTTCTCCGCAATGAAGCTAATTCTGAATGGCAAAAATGGACAAAATTATTTTCCGCAAGCCGTTTTAGCTATGTGATCGAGAAAGGAGTTGGTTGCATAGCTAAACCAATCTTTTGACTTATCATGCTGAGCACCGATCACACTGGTTGCTGCATTGGGATCTGGATAAAGCAGCATCGTATAGGAGCGAGCTTTTCCTTCCTTGCAATCAAGCTCATATAAACTTTTGACAGATTGATATCCACCTGGTTGCTTTTGATCATAACTGGATAACGCCCAGACTTTTCTGAAATGACCATTTTTTTGGGTGGCTTCTGGATCAAAATAATGACTCTCCCCTTGCTTTGCTCCTGCAGCTACTCTCACCCATTCTGCCTGCCCAGGTGCTACAGCAGACATAAGAAAGGCCAGCAAAAATATTTTTTTCATAATGTCTCTTTGATTTTGATGCCGCGCTGAAACAGTTCGCGGATAGGAACTGAATAATACGCTCTATTTTATCAGAGTAACTTATTACCTTGCTTTCGTTTGGTTCACAGTCAGATGCTGCTCAATAATGATTGTGATCAATTTATCGGCAGAAACCGTTTTCGCTCTACCTGCTATTGGATCGTAACCAAGCACGGGGGTCAGTAATGGCACAACTTCCGCTTCGCTCATCAAACACCCCGTAGGTCCCAGTCCAGGTAGCAGGATCAAAGAATGATTGGATATTTGGCTGCATGATTCTCTCTTTTTCTCAGCCCAAATAGATTCATATAAATTGACTATAGTATATTTATCAACATAATATTAATTCTTATTATATGTAAAGATAGATCATAGAGAATTATCATGACTATCGACTGGACATATTTCACACCAGCATCTGCATTAGCTGGCGGCATGGTGATCAATATCGCGACCGCTATTCTGTTGTTGCTTGCGGACGGATCGCCGGTATTTGCGGCATAGTTGGTGGTTTATTCAGGCTGCAGCGGGGTGCCCATCTCTCGTGTGATCGATAAGCGCCTGGTTCTCGACAGTCTGGCATTTGGCATCGGCTGGAGCATCTCGGGTATCTGTCCGGATCCCGGGCTGGTGCTGGTTGGAGCAGGCAACTTGCATGGCATGGTATTTGTCGCAGCCACGTTGCTCGGTATGGGTATTTTTGAGCTGCTGGAACGATACCGTGCCCACTATGCCAGGCAACAGGATGGATAAACTGTCATGCACCTCATACAAAGCATTTTTTGCAACTTTTAAACAAGAAAATTTGAATATTTTTTTATGCTGAGCAATCAATCAATCTTAAAAGAAATAGAAAATCATGCTGATTTGACTGACATGCTGTCAAATCGGGCATCCGCTGTACAAGTATGCGCCTTGCTGAAAGCGCTGGCTAACGAGGATCGCTTACTCATTCTTTGCAAGCTCATGCAAGGTAAAAAAAATGTGGGCGAACTAGAGCAGTCGCTGGGAATACGGCAGCCGACCCTGTCACAGCAACTTACCGTTCTGCGTGAAGAAAAGCTCGTGAATACTGAGCGCAAGGGCAAATATATCTATTACAACCTGGCAAGTCGGGCAGCATTACAAATCATGCAAACGCTGTATCACCTTTATTGCACCGATAATAATCCTCACCCTCAGCAAAAAAGTAGTCACCTTAAGCTGAAGAAACCGACTCCTTCTAGAGGAGAAAAAAATGAGCATAATCACGACCAAACTGAATGAAAAACTGTCTGTTACCGGCCAGATCAGCGTGGATGATTTGGCAGAAATCGCTGCAGCAGGTTATAAATCTGTTATCTGCAATCGTCCCGATTATGAGGGCGGTGAGACACAGCCCACCAGCGCACAACTGGAACAAACAGCACGCTCGCTTGGTCTCCAGTTTGTTTATCTGCCGGTCGAGATCGGGGCAGTTTCGACTGAAAAGAGCGATGCATTCAACAAACTGCTGGTTGAATTACCGAGACCTATGCTCGCTTTCTGCAAAAGCAGCAACTGATCGAAAGCGCTGTATGAAATGACGGGACAAAAACAAGAAAAACCTAAAGGTGAAGCAGGAACAGGCGAAGCTCCTGCAACAACTCAGCTACCACCCCCCTCCGAGGAAAAGCTGCTTCCGCTGATTCCTGCCTGCAATTGGGGCAATGCTTTTGATATCGTTGTGATAGGAGGGGGAGCTGCAGGAATTGGCGTCACTGCCAGTCTGTTGCATCGTCAGCCTTCCTTACGCATCGCTATTATCGAACCTAGTGATAAGCATTATTATCAGCCGGCCTGGACCCTGGTCGGCGGGGGTGCTTATGACATCGCGCAAACAGTGAGGAACATGTCTGACGTCATTCCGCCGAAAGCAGAATGGATACAGGTAGCAGCGAACGGCTTCGATCCAGACCATAATCTGGTCCATCTGGTCGATGGTCGCTCGATTGGTTACCGCCAATTGATCGTTTGCCCAGGCATTCGTCTGGCATGGGAAAAAATCGAAGGTATCCAGCAAACGCTTGGCAAAAATGGCGTTACTTCCAACTATCAATTCGAGCTGGCACCTTACACCTGGTCGCTGACGCAAAATCTCAAAAGAGGTAAGGCTCTGTTTACCCAGCCTCCCATACCGATCAAATGTGCTGGCGCACCGCACAAACCCATGTATCTGTCATGCGATCACTGGCTGCGCCAGGGTGTGCTGGACAATATCGAAGTCGAATTTAATAGCGCCGCTGCAGTACTGTTTTCGGTCGCTGATTTTGTGCCGTCACTGATGAAATATGTGCAGCGCTATCACGCCAAACTGGTCTTCAACTCCAACCTCATAAAAGTCGATGGCCCCAACAGAATTGCCACTTTCGAAATTAAGGATAGTGAAGGCAAAGTCACACTCGTAGAAAAACCGTTTGATATGCTGCATGTGACGCCTCCCCAGGTCGCACCTGATTTTCTGAGTAACAGCCTGCTGGCAGATGCAACCGGATTTTGTGAAGTCAATCCCAAAACTTTGCAACATACGCGTTACCCCAATATTTTCTCACTGGGGGATGCGTGCTCCTCGCCTAATACCAAAACAGCAGCGGCAGCCAGAAAGCAAATCGTCATTGTGGCCGATAATCTGCTTGCAGCCAGAGAGGGCAGAAAACTCCCCGATATTTATGATGGCTATGGTGGCTGTCCGCTAACCGTGGAGAAGGGCAAGGTGATTCTGGCCGAGTTTGGTTTTGGCGGCAAGTTGCTGCCGCCTTTTCCGTTCTTCGATCCGACTGCACCCAGCCGATTTGCGTGGTTACTCAAAGTCAAAGTGTTCCCATGGTTGTACTGGAACGGCATGTTGAAAGGCCGTGAATGGCTGACCCGTTCAACAGGTGTAAGCTGAGCAGCTCATGGATACTAACTTGATCAGCATTCTGCTAGGTTTATTTACTGGCACCGTACTCGCCTTGACAGGGGCTGGCAGCACTATCATCGCGGTGCCATTGCTCATGTTCAGCCTGAACCTGACGGTAGCCCAAGCTGCTCCCATTGGTTTGCTGGCGGCCAGTTTGTCGGCAGCGATCGGTACATTGCTCGCATTCAGGCAAAACAGAGTCAGATACCGGACAGCCGGTTTCATTGCTTTGATAGGCGCACTCGCTTCACCAGCAGGGATATGGCTTGCACAGCACTTACCCAATATATCATTGACATTACTGTTTGCTTGCGTACTCACCTTTGTTGCCCAGCATATGTTACGCCAAAGCATGCACGAAGGTAAAAATGAGATAAGCGCTCAGCATACCGCTCCTCCTTGCCAGTTAGATGATACCAGCGGACGTTTAATTTGGACCATGCCATGTTTCAGAGCATTAGCATTGTCAGGCACGGCAGCAGGTTTTCTGTCAGGTCTGCTGGGCGTAGGAGGTGGATTCGTGATCGTGCCCGTCCTCGGGAAAATCACCAATCTTCCCATATTGTCCATAATGGCGACCTCGCTGGCGATCACCGCATTAATTGCTACTACTGGCGTTGTTTCGGCGATACTCATTGGTGCCATGCAATGGTCGATCGCCATACCCTTTTGTGTTGGTACTATCGCAGGCATGCTGCTCGGTGGAACATTTGCCGCTCGTTTTGCCGGCCCCAGATTACAGCAAGGCTTCGCTATCCTCGCTGGCAGTATCGCTCTAGGCATGATCGCTAAAGTGGTTTGGACAATCTTTCTATAGCAGCGCGGGGTAATTTATCTCGAACGTTGCACCTCCTGCGTCAGCACACCCTACAAGCTACCATCCTGGAAGCGAGACAAACAAATCCTCTGCAGCCCAGAGTGGTTTCATTTTAAATACTCGTATCGGCAGCCTCTACAAAACCGAGCTATCTATTTGCTTGAGCGATGCTTATCAGCATACCATGCTACTAATAACATGATAGCTGCAAACACTGCCAATCCAATTATAGATTCAATCGCCATCATCTGCTCCTTTACGCAGAATAAAGGAAACAATCAAGAACATGCTCGCCAGAAATATCAGTGCCAATACACCAACGATAGTCACTTTCTTATCAATCAAGCCGCCCAGTAAGGCCGCAACAACTGATGCGGTAGCAACATTATCTGATACTTTAGCCAAACCTTCTCGTTGCTCCTTGTTGAATACTGGAAACTTCATACAGCCAGCTTACACCAATATTTTTACAAAATCAAAAAGGAAAATTGGGTTTTGCAACGCAAGACAGGCAAGACGTCAACGCCGATGCGTATATCGCTATAGGGGCAAATTTATCAACACACCATCTTGCACCAGAATTAACGATACCACTTATATCGTGAACGATATACTCGAACGATGCGCCTCCTTACGTGAGCACATCCTACTCGGAAACTAACTCAAGCAATCTGCAACGCCTTCAGAATAGGTAGGCGTTTCTCGGCGAAGTCGCCAGCCTGCCGTGTGAGTTCCGCCAAGTTTTCCTCCACAGACTCAATGGTTTTACCTTCTTTCGTCAGCCGTTGATTCAATGCGGCAAGGTATTGCCAGGCAAACTGCGCCCATTCCTGGGGGGATTCTTTTCCTTGGTGACGAGCTAGCAGAAAAAGTTGTTGGAAACGATTGATCGAGACACCGCCGCCTGTGAGGGGACTGGCCAAGTAGGCTATATCATTACTGCTACGACTTTTGTTCATCAAATGCAGGTTGAGTTTGTCAGTGCTGCGTCTAGCTTTTGACGCTACCGTATCTTCCTGCACCACTGCGACATCGCCCTTGCCAATCAGGATCATTGCCGCCTGTAAAATCTGTGCAAAGGTGAGTCTCTTACTCTGCACGGCCTGCTCGATCTGTCCCAATGTTCGCGGCTTATAGTCAGCCAGTAGATCTAGAATGGGTGCATAAACATCCTCATTTAACGTGGCCTCCCCCAGCGAGCCGCTGACTTTCAGTTTGATCGCTTCTCGCAGATTCAGCAGTATCACACGTTGACTCCGCAGACGTTCAAGACGCTCGAGAGGATCGCATGGTCGCGCGCCTTTGACCCAGTAATCCCTCCTGAACTGGGTATTGCACATAAAGTCGCGTGCCGTTTCCCGGAACATTGCATCGGGAATTTCGCGCAGGAATTGCTGCTGCACTTCTGACAGATTCACCGCGTCGACATGGTCAGTATAATGGGCAGAACAGGCATAACTCAGCTTGGCAGATGTCAGCCAATCGCGCATGCGCGTGAAGGACATCGGGTGCCAGTCACGGTTAAAGTATTCGTGCGCCAAGTAGTTTCGGTTCTGCTCCTTCATCTTATTGATACGCTCGGCTACCTGGGGATTGGTACGCCCGTAAAGCGAGTTAGTGGCAAGCATGCGCTCGGCAAAATCAAGCGCAGCATCAACGCGGCTGATGATTCCCTGGCCGCTGGCGCCCATTACTTCCGCGTGCTCCGCCAACAGCTCCCGCATCGGCAGCATCGCTGCCCAACCCGGCTGGGTGTTGTAGCTAATATAGAGCACTCCTCCCACCTTCAGCTTGCGGCGGATAAAATCGACGATGACAGCCCGATTTTCGTCTGAAATCCAACTCCAGATACCGTGCAGACCAATATAGTCAAAATCGGGCAAATCGGACCGGGCACAAAACTCGGCAAATGCCTGATCATACAGATGAGCATTTGCGCCAGACACAGCCGATACTTCCTGCGCAAAACCAGCCTGCACCGGGTTGAAATCCGTACCATACCAGCACTTGGTTGAGGCAGCCGCGTGCATGATGATGCTCATTCCCTGACCAAAGCCCAACTCGCAGGCCGTCTCAATCTCTGGAAAATCTACCCCGGTCGTTAAAAACGGCAGACTGAGGCGCAAAGGGTTAAGCTCTGGGTAGTAGCCATAAGTATAGCTAATATCAGCCACGTAGCCGGCAGTCCAGTCAGTCATAACTCTCTCTATTCATAAATGATGGATAGTGTTCTGAGGGAGTAACCAACACGAACGATGCGCCTCCTCCGTCGGCACATTCTACGCGGGCTGCACGCCATCGCCGTTGCCGTGTGTAGGGATATGAAACAGTGTTCATCTACGCGGCTGTCAATTATTGTGGTGATGCTTGATATACCAGATCAGGCTTAAGCCGATCAGGTTGATGACTGCCAGTGAAATCAGCAATGCAATCAATTCGGTTGTCATTTCATCGCCCTCCTTCGTTATCCCTGCGAATGTAGGACAATATCCATACGGCAAGGCATTCGATATTCAAAAAACCCAGTGCAGCAAACCCTATTTGCAACCATTCCACCGGCCGAGCCACCAAACCCGTATAGCCAAATACTGCAAACAGGCCAATCGCCATGACATGGAGGACGGCAGCAATATGTTTTAACTGATCATTGTTCATGAACAAATTATAGCGTCACGATTAGCCAGTAGACAATGAGAAACCACTTCCGCTGGCGGTTCGTTTTTAGTAGGCTTGGTGTTATTCCATATACGGCGCAATGCCCGATGGTTATTGCGCCCTACGCGGACTAATATCAGCCACGTAGCCGGCAGTCCAATCAGTCATTATCTTTCCTTACGAAAACCAGAAGTTTTTTAAACAATGCGCCACAAAAAAACCCCGCTCCTGTGTAGAGAGCGGGGTTGGTTAGCTTCTTATCCGACCAAATCAAGATAGTCGGACATCTTCAGATAGATTAGAAGTTGATGTCTGCTTCAGATAGTGAAGCTACGCCGGTCAGCTTAACAAGCAAATCATCAGCTGCGGTAAAGTTACCATCCTTGTTGGCATCGATAAACACGAAGGTGTCAAGAAGATTAAGAGGATCCGCATTATCAGAATCAATTACACTGAAAGCTACGCCACGATCACCTGCAGGTGAACCAAACAGATCCGCAATGCTGGTCAGATCTGTAGCAGCATTGATCTGGGAGGTCACATCAACCACACCGCGCTGCGCCCCGCTGAAGCCCAAATTAGTGACGTCAAGACGGTCACTGTTCACTCCCGGAGCAATAACAAATCCACTCACATTATCAAAGCCGGTGTCAGATGATGGTGATCCTACCGTCCCGATGGTGATCTTGCCATCCTTAGAGGTATCCGTGATTTGAGAATCGGTCGCAGCCTTCAGAACAAAGGTATCACGTAAACCAACTGCGGTCAAAGTCACAACGTCACCGCTCTTGCCAGTGTAAATGACATCACCAACCGTGCTAGAAGTGTAGGTATCAACACCCTCAGCACCGTTGTAAGCAACGTTCTTAAGATGAGTTGAGAAATCGATGGTGACATTGCCTTTTGAGGCGGTTGCATCAACTTTGTTCACTATCCCAATAGTGGTTACACCTAACAGGTCAACAGATGCATCGCCTTTGATGGTCAGGGTTTCAGCCTTATCAGCCACGAGCTTGGCCGTCAGAGTGTGTGCGGAAGCACCCAGCGCTTTACTGCCGCCATCCAGGGTACCCACATTGGCGTCTATTACCAGATTCTCAACACCATTCGCTGTAACAGTATCAGCGTTGATATTACCATTGGCCACATCATCCTTGTTACCATCATTGATGGTGGCTACCAGGGTAAAGGTTTCAGCATCGCCCTTGGCAGAGGTGCCTGTGTAATCCTTACCGGTAACAGTAATCGTATTACCTACCGCAAAATCAGCATCATTAGCTTTGCTGGCAATATTGAGCGCGAAGGTATCGGGTGCATTCGTGAAATCAACAGCACCAAACAACGGACCACTGATGGCTTCGTCGATTTGCACGGTGGCAAAATTATTCAACGATACATCATAGTTGCCTGTACCACCCGAAACATCCAGCGTTTCGAAGTTGGTGATGAATTTCGATGTTGCGGCGGTCAAAGTAACACCATCGGTGATGTTAATGATGTCAGTACCATCACCCCCGTCGACACCCTTGTCGAATTTGTCCTTCAGCTGAGCACCCACAAAGAGTTTATCATCACCTTTACCGAGCGCAACAGAAGAGCCAGCCACGTTACCTGTATCAAGACGGAAGGTATCTGCACCATCGCCGCCGGATACAGCTACAGCTTTGGTACCTGCGATAATAGCCTTGACACCACCTGTGTTCTTAGATGCATCGAACGCGGTCATCGCACCTGTAAAGGCAGTACCAGTCAGATCGACACTACCTGCTCCGGTAATCGTGGCAGTAGTAATCGTCGCACCACTATCAACCAGCGATAACGTGTTCGTACCAGAAGCAGCAACCGACAAAGTTTTAATAGCATCAGCAGTCGTTGAATTGATCGTAGCAAACGCATTGTTGGCGGTTACATTTAAGGTAGTCGCTTTGGCGGCTGCTACAGAACCCAGATCTACATTATTGGGCGTGCCCGATTTGCCAAAAGTATCCAAACTAAGCGCTAGTGTGGCAGCAGCAGAGTCATCGAATTTAACATCTTGATTTTGATTCTTAACTGCCAGATTGGCGATCGATCCAAGGCCACTTACCGTACCAACAAAAGTGCTATCGTGAAGCGTCACAGTATTAACACCTGTGGCAGTAGACAGATTCAGATTATCTATGCCAGCAAAACGTAAATTGATATTCTCGATGTTTTTGAGCGTTGGCGCAACCATAATGCCCTCAGAAAGAGTCGCATTGAGGGTATCACTATTGCCGCCGTTACCATCAAGCGTGTCCACGCTTTGCAATGTATTGATCAGGGCGCCAGCTCCATTCTGCTGAGCTTCAGCATTGAAGGTATCATCGCCAGCTCCACCGAGAATATTGTCCTGATTAATAGTGAGCGTATGAACCCCACCTGGTTGACCTGTAGGTGGCGTGAAATGGTGATCTATCAAAAATTGTGTCGCTTCCGCTTCTGTTGAAGGTCCTGCAGCAGTCACGTCTGCCAGGACTGCTTGTAAACCAGCGACAGTAGTACCGTCATTTTTAACAGAAAAAAGATCTGCAACCAGAATCTTGTGTTGGAACAGATCAGCCGTAGGTTGAAATTCTTGAGGTACAGTACCCAGCAGGAAATTAGATGCTTCGAGAAGGATATCACCTAGGTCCACACCTTGCTCGAGCCGCGCAATGAAAAAGGCTTCTGCTTGCGCATCTGGGCTGGCCGGGTCGGTATTGCCTGCTGTCAAACCAAAATTGTTCAACAGTGCAGCTGCAATTTCTTGATTGGTAACGGCGCCATGGAGAATATCTTGCTTGAATTGACGGGTTGCCACCAGTTCATCCGCCAGGTTTTCAAAAGACATACCAGCCTCGACCGCTTTAGCAAAATCTTGTAGAAATACGGAGCCAGGAGCAGCGTTGAACGTAGCCACTGTCAGCGCAAGTATGTTTTCCTTTTGTTGAGGAGTAATAGCCATAACGAGTGTTCCTTATTAATTAGAGTTAAAAAAACTTCTGACAAAAAACCATATGTCACGAAATCGCTGAATATGAAACAAATAGTCCTTGCAAGCTGTTAAAAGTCATTTTTCGCGTTCCTGCTGTTTACATATTTCATGACAATGACTATGGCCTCGCCACCAGAAATCGCCACAGTTGACAAGTGTGAACGATTCTGCCTAAAAATTCTATCGCATGCAAGCAAACAAACATTTTTAAACATGTTGTGTTGTTAATTTACAACGATTCTTACAATACCTTAGCAAAAAAACAACCTAATAATAAATAGTTAAAAGATGAAAATGTAAGAATTTAATTTGAATATTGCAGCGGAGAGATTGACGCCCCAATACAGCATCTGTTTCCGAATAACAGACTCATTCTTCCGAGTAATAGACGCACACCTAAAAATCAAAAAGTGCCTACTTTGCCTCATTTTACTTAGTCAGGCAATATTATTTATTGTGTGCTCTTATGACAGAAAGAGGTGTGATTTTTCTCACATTAATCGCTTGTTATCTGCATCACGGCTGTAGTAGGAGCAATTCAATTCTTGTAATTGCCCATGGACCAAATAAGTCTGCCAGTGGAGCGATTCAGAATTATATGTAGTTTATAAATTTATACGCTAATATCCACGTTTTTGTTCCATGAATCTGAATCGATCAGGATATCATTATGAAACCGGAAAATGTTGCGCAATATCTGCGGAAAAATCCGCAGTTTTTTGTCGAATATGCTGAGTTGCTCGCGGAAATCAGAATTCCACATCCTTACGATGGCCGAGCAATTTCGATCAATGAACGCCAAATGGTTTTGCTGCGCGAAAAAAACCGCCAACTACAGGAAAAACTGCATGAACTCATCAGTATCGGCGAAAATAACGATTTGATTGGCGAAAAAATGCACCAACTGACGGTGGCGCTGATGGAATTCAATTCATTGGATGAAATGCTAAATGGGCTGAATGACAATCTGCGTGAAAATTTTTCCATTCAGCATGCGGCAGTACGCTTGTGGTTTTCATGCGATTCTGCAGGCGATAAACGACGCCCTGAATTTGCGCCGGTCAGCGAAACGATGCGCACCACTGTTGAAAGCATGGCAAAACCTTATTGCGGCCCGCATCTAACAGACGAAATCAAACAATGGTTTGGACGTGATGCGCATCAATTACGGTCTTTTTCCATGATCCCGCTACGCAGGAAACATACCTTTGGTTTACTGGTAATGGGCAGTCCTGAACCGGAACGGTTTTATCCTGATATGGGCACACTTTATCTGGAACGGTTAAGCGAGCTGATTGCAGGCGCTCTTGTTTGTCTCGAACAGTGGAATATTGAGACCCAGGTGCATGAACTCCCCCACTCCTAACGACAAATCAGTCCTGGTCAACGCATACCTTGCACATCTGAGGGATGAGCGCAGACTGTCAGCGCTCACAGAAAAAAGCTATGCACGAGATCTGGCTATTTTACTGCAGCTTTCTGAAAAAACACCTCTAAATCAGTTGCGCGCGCATGATATTCGACATTTCATCGTTAAACTTCATGGAAACGGACTCTCTGGTAGAAGCCTTGCAAGAATGCTATCTGCCTGGCGAGGTTTTTATCGCTATTTAATCCGTCATCGTGGCTATGCCGATAACCCCTGCAATGGCATGCGGGTCCCCAAATCTCCCAGAAACTTGCCGCACGCGCTATCTCCAGATGAAACTGCGAAGCTGATGGCTTTCGATCAGAAAGATCAACTAAGCGTGCGCGATCGCGCCATGTTTGAGTTATTTTATTCTTCAGGTTTAAGGCTAGCAGAATTGACGCAGCTCAGACCCGAGGATATCGATTTTGCTGAGGGCACCGTGCGGGTTCGAGGAAAAGGCAGCAAGACGCGGATAGTGCCAGTCGGAAGTTATGCATTGCAAGCGCTGCAAGCTTGGCTAAAGCAGCGTGAAGGGACGCTGAAACCAGGAGAAACCGCGCTCTTCCTGTCGCGCCGAGGCAGCCAAATTAGCCCCCGTGCAATCGAGTATCGCTTAAAAACCCGTGCTATACAACAGAATCTCAGCAATCACGCACATCCTCATGCCCTGCGTCATTCTTTTGCTTCTCACGTATTACAATCCAGTGGAGATTTGCGCGCAGTACAGGAAATGCTGGGGCATGCCAGCATCAGTACCACTCAAGTCTATACTCACCTCGATTTTCAGCACCTTGCAATGATCTACGATAGCGCACACCCTCGTGCCAAACGAAAAAATAATCGTGGTTAAACCATCCCAGTAAAAATTGATCAATATTCATTGATGCCAATGAGCCGAGTCGCTTGATCTTAGCCTGCTGTGATTCCCATTCACGCAGCATTGCGGTTCGACAAGCTCACCGCGAACGGGAATGGTTTAACGGGGCTTTACGGTTCGACTGGTTCACCGCGAATGATTAAAAAACCTTACCAATACACCGTTCGGCCTGAGCTGTGAGCTTGTCGAACAGTCGAAGGCCAACCTTTACACCACCGTTTTGCCTGAGCTGTGAGCTTGTCGAACAGTCGAAGGCCAGCATTCAGAAAATCTAACCATTTGACAAGCTCACCATGAATAGAAGTTAACTGGCACTGGGGGCTTAAGCAAATAACTCAGAAAGGACCGACATGATCCAGTACGATCCGATACCTTGCCTTACCTGCCTCCAGATGCGCGATAGCATCATTGACTTTATTGAGCGGGAAATGCTCGACTTGCGGGGAGATATGATGTCGTGCAGCAAAATCCAGCATGGTAGCTATAATAGCAGGTCCACCGGTGGGTGAGCCTGAAACACTTTTTTGCCCCATGATCAGCTCGAATGCTGGAATAGGCATCGGCTCCAGCACGGCACCAACCACGTGCATACGACCATTCGGTTTCAGTGTTTTGAGCAGTAATGACCAGTCAAGCGGCACATTTACCGTAACCATCAGAAAATCGAGCGAATTGGCTACCTTGCGAATTTCCGCGCTGTTACGACTGGAAACAATGTGATGCGCGCCGAACCCCCGGGTTTCTTCCGCTTTTGAAAGATTCGAGGTAAATGCCGTAACCTCGCAACCCCAGGCGCGGGCGAATTGCAACGCAAGATGACCCAGGCCGCCAATGCCAACAATGCCAACCCGATCTGTCGGTTTTACACCATAGGTACTCAGCGGGGCAAAGACAGTAATGCCACCACATAGCAGCGGCCCTGCAGAAGACATTTCCAGCGTACTAGGCAACGGAATGGCCCACAACCAATGGGAGCGCACTCGCTCTGCAAAACCACCATGATGTCCGATAATGGTCGGTGCCGCTTGTAGGCAAAGATTATGGTGACCCGTCAAACATTCATGACAATGCATGCAGCTATTAACATTCCAACCAATGCCAACGCGCTGCCCAATCTTCAATTGTTTGACGTGCTCACCCACCGCAACAATACGGCCCACCACTTCATGTCCCGGAATAACGGGATATTGCGATAATCCCCAATCATTATTAATAATTGAAAGATCAGAATGGCATAGACCACAAAATTCGACCGCAACCTCAACTTCTTCCGGGTCTAGCGGGCCAGCATCATAAGTAAATAGCTCGAGTTTTTGCTTTGCACCGCGCGCAGCCCATCCGCTGATATTATTAGTCATCAATATCCTCCCTGCTTTCAGATTATATCGTTAAAGAAAAAGAATCCATTAGACCACCCTTCACTTGTCGGAAGGTAAATATGATGAGCGTTAAATCCGGCAAGCAGAATTTTCATCTATATCAAGATACCATTGCTATCAAAGATCCTCTTGCTGAAAAGCGTTTATTTCTACCCTATCGTTATCTTCGAATAATCGCCCACCAGCGTGCGATATTGAGTAATGTCATAAGCGAAGCGGAAACATAAGTCCAGGCTGCCGCTTTGAGTAATCTACGGGCATGTGGTGCGTCACCCTGTTTGAGATAATTTCCTTGCTCCAAGAGAGGTAGAGCACGCACAAAACTTGCATTCATTTCCATCGGGAGAGTCAGCAAGTGCACCAACGTTGAAGTGCCTAACGTTAGCAACCCGCCGGCTAAAAATAATGCGCCGGCTAGGGGTGCACGGACCAATGCCACTACGAGCGGCACCAACATGAGAATCCCCGCCCCTAGTTTTTCCACTGGCGCAGCCAGTTGCACTAGCCTGGTGCGCATTTTTAACGGCAAATAACCATCCCGATCCTGAAGGGCGTGTCCTACTTCATGTGCAGCTACCGTAATCGCGGTGAGCGATCTGCCATTGAATTTATCCGGGGTAAGGCGAACTACCTTTTCAAGAGGGTCATAATGATCGCCCAGCTCTGTGGTCTCGACCCTGACTTGCTGTAAATTTGCTTGATCAAGCAAGATACGGGCCAATTGTGCACCCGTGCCAGAATAGCGATCATCCGGCTGGCTATATTTCTCCATGATATGTTTGACCCAATAAGAAGGCCCAACCACTAAAACAACCAGTAGAATGATCAATATCAGATAGAACATCACGTTTTTTCAGAATACAAACAAAGAAAATTAAT
Source organism: Nitrosomonas sp. Is37 (assembly GCF_033063275.1). Classification (NCBI taxonomy): domain Bacteria; kingdom Pseudomonadati; phylum Pseudomonadota; class Betaproteobacteria; order Nitrosomonadales; family Nitrosomonadaceae; genus Nitrosomonas; species Nitrosomonas sp. Is37. The sequence goes on from NZ_JAWJYP010000001.1 coordinate 126,911, forward strand.
TTGTACGATACATTATATGAGATTCGCCTTGACAGTATCAGTTCAGATAAAGATTTATAGCTTTTTTGCTTCAGCGCTTCACTTTGATTACACTTCTCATTTTACCGATTAAAATAGACACATGGAAAACGCAAGCAAGATATTGGAAAAAGCACATGAACGTGCCGAAGAGATGGGTTTATCTTACAAAGGCGCTTTATTACCTGCCGAAGCGTTCGCATTGTTACAGGAAATTCCCAATGCCAAGTTGATTGATGTTCGCTGCAAAGCTGAACTGGATTGGGTTGGTCGCATTCCTGGCGCAATCGAAGTCGAGTTAAAAACTTACCCGAGCATGCAATCTAATCCAAATTTCATTGATCAGGTAGCTGAAAAAGTAGAGCAAGACGATGTGCTTATGTTTCTTTGCCGTAGCGGCGGGCGCTCAGATTATGCGGCTACCATCGCCACCCAGTCAGATTTCCCTAATTGCTACAACATTCTGGAGGGTTTTGAAGGCGATAAGGATGAAACAGGCCATCGCGGCCGTAAAGGTGGCTGGAAGGCGGCTGATCTGCCTTGGGTACAAAGCTAGCAGGTTGTTGGCCTTCGACTGTTCGACAAGCTTGTATGGTATTAGCGGCTCAGGCCGAACGCTATATTGGTAACTATATTATTTAATCGAAAACAGCCTATTAGCATTTTTAACAGCAACTGTAGGGTGCAATACGCGCAGCGCATTGCACCTGATTTAACATTTACCCGACATACGGGATATGGGACATAGGGCGCAATACTCCATGACTATTGTGCCCTGCATTTAAATCAGCTTGTTGACCACGCAATAAGTCCGGTGTAAGCCGTTACCAGGATAATGATGCCGAATCCGATGCGATACCATGCGAAGAGAGTGAAATCATGATGACTGATATAGCGCAATAAACCACGGATTGCCAGCCATGCGCTCACAAACGAGGCAATAAAGCCTGCTGCAAACATACTCAGATCTTCCATTTGCAGCAGATCGCGACTCTTATAAACATCGTAAAAGGTAGCGGCAAACATAATCGGGATCGCCAGAAAAAAGGAGAATTCGGCTGCTGCCTTGCGTGACAAGCCAAAAAACAAACCACTAATGATCGTGGCTCCCGAACGGGAAGTACCCGGAATCAAGGCAAGGCACTGGGCACAGCCAATTTTCAACGCATGTTTCCAGTCCATATCCTCTACCTGCTCAACATCTACCACATGATTACGACGCTCTGCCCATAAAATTAATATGCCCCCCATGATCAACGCCAAGGCAACGGATAAGGGATGAAACAAGTAATATTTGATCGTTTTGATGAATAAAAAACCGAGGATAGCAGCAGGCAAAAAAGCAATCAGCAAATTTAACAGAAAGCGATTCGATTCTTTTGAGCCTATGCCGGTCACGACTGCCGTCAGTCGGGCGCGATACTCCCAGCATACCGCCAGTATCGCCCCCAATTGAATGGCCACAGTAAAAACCTTGGCCTTATCATCATTGAAATCAAGCAGATCACCCACCAGGATCAAATGACCCGTGGAAGAAATCGGCAGGAACTCAGTCAATCCCTCAATAATCCCAAGAATCAGCGCCTTGATCAGTATCGGCCAATCCATGTCGGCCTTCTGTTCAAAGATTCAAAAAATAATGACGAAAGATATGAGCAGACAATCATAATTTACTGTAAATCTCCGCGCCTTTTTCCTTGAACTCAGTGGATTTCTGGTCCATGCCTTTTTTCAGTGCCTCGTCCTCGCTAATGCCTTGTTGAGCTGCGTAGTCGCGTACATCCTGAGTAATTTTCATTGAGCAGAAATTGGGACCACACATCGAACAAAAATGGGCAAGTTTAGCCCCTTCCTGTGGCAGCGTTTCATCATGGAATTGTTTGGCTTTGTCCGGATCCAAGCTGAGATTAAACTGATCATTCCAGCGGAACTCGAAACGCGCCTTGGAAAGCGCATTGTCACGAATCTGCGCACCGGGATGCCCCTTAGCCAGGTCAGCCGCATGGGCTGCAATCTTATAGGCAATGATACCGTCCTTGACATCATCTTTATCAGGCAATCCCAAGTGCTCTTTGGGAGTTACATAACATAGCATGGCGGTACCATACCAGCCGATCATGGCGGCACCAATGGCAGAAGTAATATGATCATAGCCTGGAGCAATATCGGTCGTAAGCGGCCCTAAAGTATAAAAAGGCGCTTCCTGACAATATTTAAGCTGCAGATCCATATTTTCTTTGATCAAATGCATGGGGACATGACCTGGCCCTTCGATCATGACCTGCACATCGTGTTTCCAGGCAATCTGCGTCAACTCACCCAATGTTTTCAATTCTGCAAACTGTGCTTCATCATTAGCATCGTAAATCGAGCCCGGCCGCAGCCCATCTCCAAGCGAGAAACTGATGTCATATGCTTTCATAATGTCGCAGATTTCCTCAAAATGAGTGTAGAGGAAACTTTCCTGGTGATGCGCAAGACACCATTTGGCCATGATCGAGCCGCCACGCGAAACAATTCCGGTCATGCGCTTGGCTGTCATGGGAATAAACGGTAAACGCACCCCAGCGTGAATGGTGAAATAATCCACACCTTGTTCCGCCTGCTCAAGCAAGGTATCGCGGAATATTTCCCACGTCAGTTCTTCTGCTTTGCCGTCAACTTTTTCCAATGCCTGATAAATAGGCACCGTACCGATCGGTACCGGGCTGTTACGAATGATCCACTCGCGCGTTTCGTGGATATTTTTACCGGTGGAAAGATCCATGACCGTATCGCCTCCCCAACGAATCGCCCAGGTCATTTTTTCGACTTCTTCCTGAATGCTGGAGCCCAGTGCAGAATTACCGATATTAGCGTTGATTTTGACCAAAAAATTACGCCCGATGATCATCGGTTCGGATTCCGGGTGATTGATATTGGCAGGAATAATGGCTCGTCCGCGCGCGACTTCATCGCGCACAAACTCAGGAGTAATAAAGCGGGGAATCGCGGCACCAAAATCGTGGCCAGTATGCTGGCGAACGAGTAATTCATTGCTTTGCGCATCTATCATTTCCCGACGCTGATTTTCCCGGATCGCAATATATTCCATTTCCGGGGTAATCATGCCACGGCGCGCATAGTGCATCTGGGTCACATTGGCGCCTGTCTTGGCGCGTCGCGGCGGGCGTTTGAGATTGAAGCGCATTTGCGAGAGCTTCGGATTATCCAAGCGCTCTCGACTGTAAGCTGACGTCAGCCCTGAAAGTAGTTCAGTATCGCCACGCTCCTCGATCCATTTTTCACGCAAGGGGGATAATCCGGCACGAATATCGATTCTGACAGCAGGATCAGTATAGGGTCCAGAGGTATCATACACATAAATGGGAGGATTTTTTTCTGTACCACTGCTGGTAGCCGTATCCGATTGACTGATCTCCCGCATAGGAACCTGAATGTCAGGACGAGTGCCCTGCACGTAAATTTTGCGCGAATTAGGCAGCGGCCTGATCGCAGCTTCATCCACCTGCGCAGTTTCGCTGGTAAACTTTTCTAACTTTGTACTCATATTATGCTCCTCAAAATACCGTAAGGAGCAAGCGGAATATCCCTAGCTTCCCTACGGCGGCGTTATCCGCATCAGGTATTAAGGGACTGTCTCACCAACACTTGGAACCTGGAAAAATGTAGTTTTGCTAATAAGTCTACTGCGTACCACAATTTCTCCACTGGCTCTCTAGATAACCTCCAAGTGCGGACCCCTAGCTGAAGCTGTGAAACTAATAGAAATATGAAATAATTGCAAGCCTGATTATTTCATTTATAAAAATAACGATTATGAAACTCGACACCAATCTCGAACAAAACCGCTTCAATATGGTGGAACAACAAATTCGGACGTGGAATGTTCTGGATCCGACAATTCTCAATTTACTTTACAAAGTGCGACGCGAAGAATTCGTGCCAGCAGCTTATCGCTCACTTGCCTTCACGGATATGGAAATCCCTTTGGATCATGGTGCAGTCATGCTAACACCCAAAATGGAGGCGCGCATCCTCCAGGAATTACATATCAAAAAAACCGACATAATTCTCGAAGTAGGCAGCGGCAGTGGCTACATGACAGCATTACTGGCAGAGCTTGGTGCCCATGTTTACAGCGTTGAAATTGTGCCAGAACTTTGCACATTAGCAAAAATGAATCTCCAGACCCATGGCATTACTAATGTCACCTTGGAACAAGGCGATGCAGCCCAGGACTGGCCTCAGCACGGCCCTTATGATGTCATCGTCCTCACCGCATCCACACCAGTATTACCCGAAGCTTTCCAAAAAAGCCTTAATCCCGGGGGACGCTTGTTTGCGATTGTCGGCGAAGAACCTTTGATGGAAGCAACACTTGTCACATGTGTGGCGCCTGGCGTCTACCATACAAAGATGCTGTTTGAAACCTGCACAGTCCCTCTGAGAAATACCCTGCAACCTAAACGGTTTACTTTTTAATGCATTCGATCGAATACAATAGCTTATTTTTCACAGGAGAAAGGTATTAATATAGCTCCCTATCTGGAAGAATTTTGCTAAAAGTACTCATGAAAAATCTGTGGCACCTGGTTGTCATTCTTGCTGCTATCGGTATAAGCTTGCAAACACCCGTGCAAGCAGCCAACCTCATGGATGTTTACCGTGAAGCGCTGGAGCAGGATGCGCAATATGGTGCCGAGCGGGCTGCCTACATCGCAGCGCAGGAAAGATTGCCGCAAGGCAGGGCAGGATTGCTCCCTAACATTAATTTGACTGGAACAGGTCAGAATCAGTTTATCGATACTAACTTCGGTCCGGAGAGATTAATCAAAAATCGTGGCATAACACTCGCAGCCACCCAACCTCTTATCCGCATTGAAAATTTTATCATCTATGAGCAATCGAAGAATCAGGTTGCACAAGCTGATGCAAGATTTGTTCTAGCTGCCCAAGACTTGATATTGCGCGTATCGCAGGCATATTTTGATGTGCTAATTGCCCAGGCCAATCTTGAAGTTATGGAATCCCAGAAAAAAGCCATCAGTGAGCAACTGGAACAAGCCAAGCGCAACTTTGAGGTGGGTGTCGCCACGATTTTAGACACGCATGAAGCGCAAGCTCGTTACGATCTGACGATCTCGCAAGAAATTTTAGCCAGAAATACTCTCGAAGTTAACAAGCGCACCTTGCAAGGGATCATCAATCGATTTCCAGATCAGTTGATCAGCACCAGCATAGACAAAATAGTGTCAGCTTCGCTTACCCTGCCCTACGAGAACATGGAAGAGTGGGTAGCCGTTGCTGAGCAGAAAAACTTCTCCCTCAAAATACAGCAAATCGCCTTCGATCTTGCCGAGCAGGAAATCAAAAAAGCGAAGGCAGGTCATTACCCAACGCTTGATCTGGTCGCGCAGTACAGCAATCAACAAGGCGTTGGCGGTGCGATCACCGGGGTTGGCGTCAATTTAGAATCGAAAACGATAGGTCTTCAGCTTAATGTACCCATATTCCAGGGACTTTCGGTGCAATCTCGCATTCGCGAAGCGTTAGCCAATCGGGACAAAGCACGCCAGGATCTGGAAAATACCCGGCGAACCATTGGCTTGCAGGTACGACAGCAATTTCTGAATGTGACCAACGGCATTGCCCTGCTCAAAGCTCAAAAACAGGCGCTCACAACTAGCAAGAGCCAGTTGGATTCCACTGTGCTAGGAAGGGAAGTGGGTATCAGGACAGAAGTGGATGTTTTAAATGCTCAACAGCAATTCTTTGCCGCACGCAGAGATTTGGCGCAGGCATATTACACTTATTTGATGTCGCGATTACGACTGAAAGCCGAAGCCGGGGAATTAGATGAAGAAGTATTAAAAGAAATCAATGGACTGCTGTAGTATTAAAATTTATGCTTCTTGGCGTGAGAAGTTGATAAAATAAAAAAGAAGCTGACTAGACAGTCGCTGCCTGTGCAAACAGGGAGAGGAAAGTCCGGACTCCAGAGAGCAGGATGCCGGTTAATGGCCGGCCGTCGCGAGGCGAGGAACAGGGCCACAGAGACGAGCGTATTAAGTTACGGTGAAACGCGGTAACCTCCATCCGGAGCAAGACCAAATAGGCAGGCTATGACGCTGCTCGCTGAGCCTGCGGGTAGGTTGCTTGAGTACACAGGTAACTGTGTATCTAGAGGAATGACTGTCCACGACAGAATCCGGCTTATCGGTCAGCTTCCTTATTCCCACATTACCTCGATTATTTTTTGATCACATGTCTGCTTAGAATCACCACCAGACTTTCTTTCTTTTTTCAGTTTATTCCGCTGTTATTCGCTTCTAATTTTATTTCCAATCAAACAAATGAAGAAAAGACGGACTCCAGCAGTATAAATAATACAGCAAGGAGAAACCGACAAAGTCAGGTTTGATTTAGGAATGGAATAACAACCTCTTGGTCAATGTCAACTGGCTCATTTTAATGCAAATGAAATGAACCATTTAATCTGAATACATCACCAAGTGTATAATCCTAGAATCATAGTTGAATGCTTGATTAGCAAACCAAACCCATGCCAGATAAAGACATCTTTGAAAATTTCTCGCTTACCTGCATGGTAATATCACTAAGATATGCAAGGTACGTCGCGCCAGCGGCGAATGCAGCGATGCACTTCGCTGCAGGGGGAGCAGATTTGCCTCGCCCCGAATCACCTCGTTATACTCCCATTCAACTATGGTTTTTAGGATAATCCGTGACTGATCCTTTCAGCATCTTGCAATGATCCATAAATTTTTTCGACGTATTTTCACGCGCAATTCACCTACTATCAACACTGACCCAGTGTTGCGCACAATACCACGCAAGGAACACTGCATTAGTCGCCAGCAAATTAGCTCAGGTGCATTAAAGGTGACTGCACTGTTACAACAAGCCGGATTTTCCGCATTTGTAGTCGGCGGCGCCATTCGTGACTTATTGCTGGGGCTGGAGCCCAAGGATTTTGATGTAGCAACCAATGCTACTCCCGAGGAGGTACGTACGTTATTCCGTCGTTCTCGTATCATTGGACGACGTTTTCGCCTGGTACACGTCGTCTATGGCAGCGAAATTGTGGAAGTATCCACTTTTCGTGCCAATTGCTCTGTTAATGGCAGCATGGGAATAGCTACTGAGAACCATGCAGATCAACACGGGCGCTTGCTGCATGACAATATTTTTGGTAGTCAAGAAGAAGATGTGATGCGGCGGGATTTTACTGTCAATGCACTATTTTATAATCCCGCCACCGAAGAAATTCTTGATTATCTCAACGGTTATGAGGATATCAAGGCGAAACGCTTGCGCATCATTGGTGAACCTACCCAACGCTATCGGGAAGATCCGGTGCGCATGTTACGGGCAGTTCGGCTGGCAGCCAAGCTTGATATCCAGCTTGATGATGCGACTGCAGCACCCATAGGTGATTTGGCACCATTGTTGCAGAATGTACCAGCAGCCCGATTATTCGATGAAATGCTAAAGCTATTGATGTCTGGCCACTCCCTTGCTTGCGTCTTGGATTTACGTATGCGCGGACTTCATCACGGGTTGCTTCCCATGCTTGATGTCATTCTTGAGCAACCCCTGGGTGAACGCTTTATTACTTTGGCGCTTGAAAATACCGATAAGCGTGTGCAAGAGGGCAAACCCGTCTCACCAGGCTTCCTGTTTGCAGCCCTGCTCTGGCATGAAGTGCTTGCAGCCTGGAATAAGCACCAGGCAACTGGAGAAAAGCCTATGCCTGCACTCCATTTGGCCATGGTTGAAATACTGACATTACAACGTCAGCAGCTCGCCATCCCACGGCGACTGGATGCAATCATTTATGATATCTGGATACTACAGCCGCGCTTTCTGGCGCGAGCAGGACATAGACCATTTCGCCTGCTTGAACATCCACGTTTCCGTGCGGCGTATGATTTTATCATGTTGCGCTGTGAAAGTAGTGAGGTTGATATGGAAGTGGGACAGTGGTGGAAAACTTTCCAGCATGCTGATGCCGCTACCCGCGAAGCGATGCTATTAAAGGAGACTACACCAAAACGACGCAAAAAAAGCCGTCGACGCAAACCAGCGGGAACTGCAGACCATAAAAAAAGCGACGTCGCCAATTTGGCGGCTAACACGGAAAAATGATCTGATGCCATCCATCTCGACCAAACCAGCCGGACAGGCCTTTATTGGGTTAGGCAGCAATTTGGAAAACCCTTTATTTCAAATCAGACAAGCCATTTCACTGCTAGCAGAGCTTCCTGATTCCCGCTTGATAAAGCAATCTTCTTTGTACCGCAGTGCACCGATGGGAGTGGTTGATCAACCTGATTTCATCAATGCAGTTGTACACATCGAAACAGCGCTTATGCCGCAGGCTCTCCTCAGGGCTTTACTTGAAATCGAACGACGTTGTGGGCGTATACGAACTTATCCCAATGCTCCGCGCACCCTAGACCTCGATCTATTATTATATGATGATCTGCAATGTCATGAGGAAGGTTTGGTTTTGCCACACCCTCGCATGCATGAACGCGCGTTCGTATTACAGCCACTTATGGAAATCGAACGTGATTGTAAAATTCCCGGCCAGGGATTGGTTAGTGAGTTATTGGCCGCATGTACTGAACAACGACTTGAATGTATTTCACCATCATGATACTGGAAAAATATCACTATATTGCTATCGAAGGCCCGATTGGCGCCGGCAAAACAAGTCTTGCCCAGAATATGGCAGACCGCCTGGAATGCGCCTTAATGCTGGAACGACCGGAAGAAAACCCTTTCCTCGAAAAATTTTATAACGATCGCTTGCGCTATGCATTACCTACACAACTGTTCTTTTTGCTGCAACGCATCGATCAATTCCGATACGTGACGCAGGCAGATGTCCTTTCAAGACCAATGATCAGTGATTTTTTGCTGGAGAAAGATCAATTATTTGCTCGAATGACGCTGAACAAATCTGAATATGATCTCTATCAGAAAATTTATTCTCAAATGCAGCTCCAAGCGCCTTCTCCTGATCTAGTCATTTATCTTCAGGCTTCACCAGAAAAGCTGTTAGAGCGCATCAAGCGTCGTGGCAGTGCATATGAGAAAAATATATCCGAAGAATATCTATATAAATTATCTAGTAGCTACACACAGTTTTTCCATCAATACGAAAAAGCGCCTGTCATCATCGTCAATAGTGAGAATCTCAATTTTGCCAACAACACGGCTGATTTCAACTTGTTGCTTCAGCGTATCAGCCAGATGAGAGGTGCGCGGGAATATTTCAACTGTGGTCTTAGGGAATATCTGTAAGTCGTTATGGACCAAACCGTCATGAGAATAACTCGAGATACCTTACAAAAAATGCACTCAGCAGGCAATAAGATTGCTGCGCTCACTTGCTATGATGCGACCTTTGCAGTCCTACTGGAAAATGCCGGCGTCGATATTCTTTTGATAGGTGATTCATTAGGAAATGTCATACAAGGTCATACCACCACATTACCCGTCACGCTGGATGATATGATCTATCATACCCAGTGCGTGGTGCGTGGATCAAACAAAGCATTCATCATGGTCGACATGCCTTTTGGCACCTCCCAGGTATCCCCTGAAGAAACATTCATGCATGCAGCCAGACTCATGGCTGCAGGTGCACAGATGGTCAAGATTGAAGGAGGTCACATTATGACTGACACCATCGACTTTCTTACCCAGCGAGGTATCCCTGTGTGTGCTCATATCGGCTTGATGCCGCAATCAGTTCATCAGTTAGGGGGCTACAAAGTCCAGGGACGAACAGCTAACGAAGCTGAACAACTTCTGAGCGACGCCATTTTACTGCAGGAAGCAGGGGTAGGCATGTTGTTAATGGAAACGATACCAGCTGCCTTGGCTGCTAAAATTAGCCGGGAGCTCTCTATTCCTACCATCGGTATTGGCGCAGGGGTAGATTGCTCTGCTCAGATACTGGTGCTGCACGACATGCTGGGAATTTATCCGGGCAGCAAACCGCGGTTTGTCAAAAATTTCATGACAGACGCAGATAGCATCCAGGCAGCAATCGAGCATTATGTAGAAGAAGTTAAAACAGGAAAATTCCCAGCAGCAGAGCATACCTTCTAATTTCATTTCTAAATCAAACATGATGCGAAGGCGAGCCGCTGACAGTATAAATAATACGGCAAGGAGAAGCCGACAAAGTCAGGTTTGATTTAGAAATAGAATAACAATTAATTTCAGTTCTCCTAAAGCGCTAACCGTGGAAATCATTACTAGCATTGCTTCGTTACGTACTCGTCTAAAACGTGAATCGTCCATTGCATTGGTACCTACCATGGGCAATTTGCACCAGGGACATTTATCATTGGTGCAGATTGCCCAGCAGCAGGCAAGCTGCACTGTCGTCAGTATTTTCGTCAATCGCCTGCAGTTTGCTCCGCATGAAGATTTTGATCGTTATCCGCGTACCCAGACAGCCGATTGCCATCTTTTGGAGAAGCTTGGAGTGGATATCGTATTTTTACCTGACGAAAAAACGCTTTATCCCACTCCCCAGGAATTCCAATTACTGCTTCCTGCCGTTGCTGATACGCTGGAAGGAGAATTTCGCCCCGGTTTTTTCCGCGGAGTGGCGACTGTGGTACTGAAATTGTTCAATATCGTTCAGCCGCAGTTGGCCGTTTTTGGCAAAAAAGATTATCAGCAACTGTATCTGATGCAAAAAATGGTGCAGCAATTGAATCTGCCCATCAATATCATGGCAGGTGAGACAGTACGTTCGGAAGATGGTCTTGCGTTAAGTTCACGCAATAGCTATCTGAGCGAGTTGGAAAAACAGAAGGCCAGTTATTTATTTCGCACTTTGTTTCAGGTGAAACAAAAAATAGAACAAGACGATCATAATTTCCGACTATTGGAAGAATGTGCAAAATGTGAACTTGCCAAACAGGGATGGACAGTCGATTACATTGCTCTGCAGCAGCGTGAAACGCTTCTACCAGCTAATACCGGTGACACTGATCTGGTCATCCTCAGTGCAGCCTGGCTGGGCCAGACCCGCTTGATTGATAATCTGGAAATTTCGATTCCCTCGCATCCGGAAAGCTCTGAATAAGTTGCGGGGCAGTTCTGCAAGTACCCTCCTAGCACAGTAACTCGCTTGTCCAGATATTATGGTTCAAGACTCCTTAGTTACTTTGTGCTGCTCATGGTAGCGTCTACTTACTATGTAACTTTCCTTCAAAAGCCAAGAGTGATTAAAACTTTAACTGATCTGATCAATAACGAAATAGACAGATAATGGCTATTTTTTTGTTATTCCTTATTCCTCATAGTGGCTCTGAATTTTTCATCTGAAAAGATTTGTGCCTTTCTTTTCTTGAAAAAATATGACTAAATGAATATGAAAAAACCGGATATTCTAAGTAGTTGCACGTATTTTTTTAACCAGTGTATTTCGATAATCTATTGAAGTATCAATATTAATTGAATCTAAAAAGGGTGCTTATTTTTCGTAAACACCCTTCCTGTTATGCTCGGGGTACTGCCGAAAGGAGCCCAGATTACGAACATGCGTCGAGAATGTCCAATAAATAGAATAGTCCTACGCGGGAATGTGAAATCATCTCCAAACTTAACGATAGCTACGGCAGCATTATGATTATGCATTACAAGAAAACTAAGTTAGCTATTTGTACCGATCTCATGGAAAAGCCAGTCACCTTGATCTTTGCTGAATTGTTATTAGCTGCCATCGCTGCAATGTCCTAAAAGACAGGCTCCTGCGGAATAGCGAAGTGGTATGACACAGCCCGATCACCAACACCCTCTTCTCCAGAATGACCAACGCGGTCTATATTTCTCCGCAGCTATCACGCTCACGTACGCAGCGATAGAAGCTAGTGTAGGCTGGTGGGCGAATTCGTTGGCGCTACTAAGCGATGCAGGTCATATGTTGACCGATACCAGCACTCTGCTTATCGCCGCACTTGGGGCTTGGTTAACGCAACGTCAACCGACGCCGCGTCATTCTTACGGATTAGGGCGTGCGGAGTTCATTGCAGCTTTGATCAATGGTCTGCTTATGCTGGTGGTGGTGAGCGTCATTGTGATTAATATCGTTGAACGTGTGCAGCAACCACTGCCTGTGAAAGGAGAGGTTGTATCTACCGTGGCATTTATCGGCTTAGTACTCAATGTGCTCGTATTGTACCTGCTGGGGGGACATGGTGAGACTGATCTGAATCAACGTGCCGCTGTATTACACGTTCTGAGCGACCTGCTGGCATCCATCATAGCCATGTTGTCTGGACTGGTGATCGTCTTCACCGACTGGACCCTGATCGACCCACTGCTCTCGCTGCTCATCGTGGCGTTTATCTTGTACTCCACTTTGCGCCTGCTGCGTGAAGTGCTGCATGGCCTGATGGAAGGTGTTCCACTGGGGCTGTCGCTGACTGCCATTGGCACCGAGATGGCAGCGCGGCCAGGAGTGTTGTCGGTACATGACCTGCATGTCTGGTCATTATCATCGCAGCGACTGGCACTATCAGCCCATGTGGTGCTGCAAGATCTCAATCAATGGGACAGTATTCTGAACGATTTGCGTCATATGCTGCTGGAGCACTATGGCATAGATCATGTGACCTTGCAACCCGAAACCCCTACGCGTGCCGTGCGCTCCGAGGGCTGCTGATCATGTGCAGATGACTAGGATATCACTACGCTTATTCCCGTGCGATCATCGCCTGCTTGACAGATTTATTCCTGGCCCAGAGTTCCGTGGGGCAGACATAACAGAACTGACCAGCAAGGTCTAATTTTAATTCCTAATAGAAAAGTAAATGATTTCTAACACAGTATTATTTATTTATAAAATACTATGTTCTCTTATAACTGATATTTATATTAAAAATTAAAATTAGATAATTTATTTCATTATAAAATTCTTCTACTCCCCAGAGGCAATTATTCTCGCAACACTTCCTTTCGTAATATGGATACCTCGCGCGGTGTAACTGGAGGCGCTGTATTACCCCAGCTATTGCGCACAAAGGTCAGAACATCTGCGATCTCGCGATCAGATAATTTTTTGGCAAAACTAGGCATTTTTTTTGGTTTAGGTCCATTTTTCGTTAAGGGACCTTTTCCTCCTTCCAGCACCTGACGAATAATGGAAACCGGATTCTCGGAAAGAACCATCGAATTACCACTTAACCGTGGAATTCTTGGAAGTTTGCCCATTCCATTATCTTGATGGCATTTGACGCAAAATCCTGAATACACCGCTGTGCCAGGAAGTTCAAATTTATTGACTCCTACCTCTAACTTGGTCAAGATTAGTTGATCCTGTGAGATTAGCGGTTTGTAGTACGATCTGCTCTTTCTCCCGACTGGAAGCGATTTAAGATAATGGGCAACAGCATCCAAATCATCCTTCCGTAAGTGTTGCAAACTGTTTTCAATAACGGTTACCATGCTGCCAAATGCAACCCCTAATCTGCTATGACCTGTTTCCAGAAATGTAGAAACTTCTGCTTCAGACCATCTGCCCAAACCAGACGCTAAATTGCCAGTCAGATCCGCTGCAGACCAATTATCCACCTCTGAACCACTCAAATAATCAGATGACAATTCCGAATATGCTTTTTCCTGGTATGCCAGACCGCGTGGCGTATGGCAGGCTCCACAGTGCCCTAGTGCCTGCACTAAATACGCACCGCGATTCCACTTCTCATTTCGATCGGCACGCGGTTCATACGGTTTTTGAGTTGCAAATGCCATCGCCCAGAACCTCAGCGTCCAGCGCTGATTAAAAGGAAAAGGCAATTCAGTCTGGGGAGGAATATGGGGGACAGGTTCCACCCCTTCCATGAAATAAGCGTACAAGGCTTGAATATCACTGTCCTGCACCGCTGCAAACGAAGGATAAGGCATCGCTGGATAAAGGCGCTTACCGTCTTTTGCAAGACCTTCTCTAACAGCTCTGCTAAAGTCTTCATAACTATATTGGCCGATACCCGTGGTAGGATCGGGCGTGATATTAGTCGAATAAATAATCCCGAAGGGTGAATTAATTGGCAAACCACCGCTGAAAGGGGCATGATCAGGACCAGCTGTGTGACAGCTCTCGCAATCAGCGACTTTGGCAAGATATGCACCACGAGCAATCATCTCAGGATCCGCAGCCTGAACACTTGCAGCAATCATAGCAACTGCATAAATAATCCAGGAATGGCGTGCAAATTTGCCTGGTGCTTTATTAATAATATTAGTGAACGATGTTATTGATATCATCTGAATCAAGTCCACTCGCTACAAAGCGACACTAATAAAATAGCGCAGCTCGTAAATAAAATCGCCACGATAAAAATGAAGCTAGACATGATTCCTAGCATCGCCAAAAATTGTGACTGTCCTCCATTAATTTTAATAACCTGTTCGCTCGAACTACTCTCAGCTAACGAGCGGTGAGTTCGTTGCCATAAATTCCATGCGATATAACCAGAGATTAGACCAAACGCCAGGCAGACCACACAAATTACCGTAAGTATCACCGGCAAATCTGCCCACTGAGGAGCAGAAAGCGGGATTTGATGCGGATAACATGCAAACGATGTTAGTGATTCGCATAAAAGCATCTGCGTGATCCACGCCACTGGTGCACCGAATAACGCTAGCAATGTTTTGTATGGACTCATAAAGTCTAAATATTTTCAGGTTAACAGATATCTTGCTTGCTCCTGGTAGAACACTTTCACTTCCTATAAATATGGAGAGAGGTACAACGTAGTAAACACAAATAACCAGACAGCATCAACAAAGTGCCAGTAAACACCCCCAATTGTGACAGCGGCATGCCGCTTATCATCAAAATAACCTAGCGATAGCCAAATCAGCAATAACATTAAAACCACAATACCGACAATCACATGGCATAAATGAAATCCCGTGATCGTGAAATATAATGACCCATACAAATTCGATGTTAAACCATAAATTTTATTGCCCCATTCCATCAGTTGAATCATCACGAAACAAATACCAAATATTATTGCCAACGTCATTATTCCGATGCTCCAGCGAATTTGCCTTAGTCGAATGCAACGTTCGCTCGCCCAAACAAAAGCACTGCTAACGAGTAAAATGACTGTATTTATAGTTGGCACAATCAGACTGGGCAATCCTTCCGGAGGCCATTGCTCATCCGTTTGAGCCGCCAGATAAAAATATACAAACAGTAAGTACCCAAACAAAGCGCCTTCCGTCACAATCAATGCCAAAACACCCCACCATCCTGCTGATAGTTTGCCGACACTCCCTACCGGTAAAAAATGATGATCGAATGAATTCATGTTATTTTGAATCTCCTTGGAAAGGATGAGTAGTGCCTGATTCTGTGCGTTGCTTGAGTGTTTTTTGCGGCCACATCCAAATAATTAAGGTAATGCAGCTTGCTACCGCCATTAAACCTGTAAAGCTCCACCAATGGAGCAGCAGACCGAGAAATAGCAATGATACAAATAGCCCAACAAAAAATGGCGTATAGGAATCACCCGGCATTTTAAAGATAACCAGCGGCTTCGCATCAATAGGTGAAGTACCTAATGTTTCGTGTCCCTTGATCAATAAATATCCTTCAGCAAGATTGGATCGCCTTATGCCTTCTTCTAACCGATCTTCCCACAATGGATGGCGACTAGCGACAGCAGGGATAACAGCAAAATTATAAGGGGGCGGTGGTGAAGACATCGACCACTCGAGCGTGGCAGCATCCCAAGGATTTGAGCTCGCCTTTTCTCCGCGTTTAAGACTAATAATGACATTAATAAGAAATATAAGGATTCCAATCGCCAGGATAAAGGAGCCAATAGATGTAATCAGATTGACACTATCCCATCCCATACGGGATGAGTATGTGTAGATACGTCGCGGCATGCCCAGCAGGCCGGCTATATGCATTGGAAAAAATCCTATATTAAAGCCAATGAACATGACCCAAAAGTTCCATTTGCCTAATTTCTCATTCATCATGCGGCCAGTGAATTTTGGAAACCAGTAGTAAATTCCCCCTATTACCGGAAATACATTAATACCAAGCAAAACATAATGCAGGTGAGCAACAACAAAGTATGTTTCGTTAAGTTGCCAATTGAGTGATATAGCCGCCACCATCACACCGGACAAGCCACCGATCACAAACAGAATGACAAAGCCGGCAAAAAATAAAAATGGTGTTTTGAATACCGGCCTTCCCACCCAGATAGTGGCAATCCAGGCAAACACAGCAACCGCACTCGGAATTGAAATTGCCATACTGGCAGCACCAAATAATGATAAGGAGACAGTGGGCAATCCCGTAGCAAACATGTGATGCATCCATACTACAAAACCTATCAACATGGTTGCCATGGTGGCAAGCGCCACCGCCGCGTAGCCTACTAGAGGCCGTCGACAAAATGTTGGCAACGCATCAGACACTATGCCCATGGCAGGAAGGACGATTGAATAAACCCACGGATGGCCAAAGATCCAGAATAAATGCTGCCACAAGAGTGGCTTACCACCATTAGCAAGATCAAAAAACTGGGTACCAAGCTGGCGATCCATCCACAGTAGAAAAAATGCGAGGCTGACTGCGGGGATAGTAACAAGATTAGCTACTGATGCCGCGAGTGTACCCCAGACTAGAATGGGCACTTTATTAATTGTCATGCCAGGTGCCCGCATTCTGAATAGCGTAACAACAAAATTTACCGATCCAGCAGTCGTTGAAATTCCCAACAGAACCATACCTAGCGCAAACACATCGATATTAGGGCCTGTGTTATAGATAGGACCGGAAATAGGAACATAATTAAACCAGCCTGCATTGGGTGCCAACCCTAGCGGGAAACTCATATACATGAAAATACCCGCAAACAGAAAAATCCAATAAGAGAGCGCATTAAGGCGCGGAAAAGCCATATCTCGAGAACCTAGCAATAGCGGCCATAGATAATTGGAAAATCCAGACAATATTGGCAAGGCATAAAGAAAAATCATCGTTATGCCATGCATCGTGAATAATTGGTTATATTGTTCTGGTGCCAATAAAGTTTGATCTGGCAAAGCGAGCTGCGCACGAATGATAAGCGCCTCAATGCCCCCTATCAGCAGAAATATGAATGCAGTAACAAGATAACGCAGACCAATCGTCTTATGATCAACCGTAGAAAGCCAGCCGCGCCAACCTGATTCTGATCTCCATATATTTGCCAGTCGCATCTCTTCATCCGAACCACTTGGTGCGCGACCGAAGTCCGGAACGCGTTCAAGGCGCTCATCCCCAGGATTATGTGTCATGTTAGAGATAGCCATATTCCTCTAATCCAATGTCGATAAAAATGACGCAAGCGCTGAAGCTTCCTTTTCTGACAAAGCAAAGCTTGGCATGCGTGACCCTGGCTTAAGTTTTTGGGCATTAATGACCCATTGCATCAAATGATCAGGAGTATTCATTAACAATCCTGCCGCGATTCGATGACGTGAGTTAAGGTGAGTCAGATCAGGTGCATGCTCACCCTGAGCGTCAGTTCCACGGATCGTATGGCAGCCAGCACATTGTTCCATGAACAATTCGTATCCTAGCTTTTCATCTGATGTAGCAAAAGATGTTGCGATTTTTCTTTGCGCAATCAGCCATCTCTCGAAATCCTCAGCACTTTCTGCGACAACTTCCAGACCCATATGCGCATGTCCAACACCACAAAACTGAACGCATTGCCCGGTATAAATGCCTGACCTGTCCGCCTGAATCCATTGCTGATTTATCAGACCCGGTACCATTTGTGTTTTTCCAGCTAGCTTCGGCACCCAAAAAGCATGAATAACATCTGCACTTTTGAGCTTCATACGAACAGGTTGTCCCACAGGAATATGGAGTTCATTTGCAGTGACAAATCGTTGCGCAGGATCATCATGTTCATATTCGATCTTCCACCACCATCCATACCCTGTAACGGTAAAGGCAAGCATCGTTGTCTGCGGAGGCTTCGCAACTTTGTTCACAACCATTAACGAATAAATTACCAATCCGAATAGGACGAGAGTGGAAATTCCTGTACCTATGTATATCCAGCGTATCCCTTTACCTTCACTGCCAATTGCGCGCCGATCAATTTGGGGCCGTTTACGGATCAAAGCTGTTAACAAAAGCAGGGTAAGAATAAGACAAATGGCTATCGACAAACCAGCAAGCATCCAGCCTAAATACATTGTTGGCTTGGCAGCCGGCCCATAACTATGTAAAAAATAATTCAAAGGTGCTTCCGCTGCTTCCACTGCTTCTGTGGGAATGATCAACACAGGAATGAACGTCATCATGCTTAATGTCGTTATAATTATGCGAGCTAAAAGCACCATGTTTATTCCCTTATTTTTTAATAGGATCTTAATTAATTATTTATACATATCAATTATTTAAGAGAACTTTCAGCATTAGAATGACTTAACGTTTCACCTCAATTCTCTGTTCGATACTTGAGGTGGTGGAGGAGCAATTGAGCACACCAATCTAGAATTGAGCACACCAATCTAGCTTTGTTTTTAATGCTAATGGGTAACAAATAAAGCAGGCAATAATGCAATTGCATACAATTTTCATCTCTCAGTTATGCTTGATGCATGAATCAAGCTGGATTCCTTAGATGAGGGGGATGGAATTTGCTCTATCGCAAATGGCAGGAAAGGTGCTAATTCCATTTCTAAATCAAAGATGACACGAAGGCGAGCCGCAGACAGCATAAATAATACGGCAAGGTGAAGCCGACAAAGTCAGGTTTGATTTAGAAATGGAATAAGACATGGAGACACTCAAAAGATGAGTTATAAAATTTATTCCAGATTTTCCATTAGAAAATTCTCCTGATGGAAAAAATCTGAAATAAATTAAAAGAATTTAAAATAGCAACAATCATCCTAAACCATTTTAAATTTATTGGCTTTGCATCAGATCAGCACTGAAGAGGCATTTAATATGAAGGGATAGGATATCAGGCGAGGCACATATTGTGTAGACATGAAATCTATATTATGGTGCCGATCTGACCGACACTGATATCAGAGAGATGTGAATAAATCTACTGCGCACTCCAATCGCTGTGCTGAGCGATACTCCCTTCTCGCCTGTTTATTTGCTATGTGGTTACGCTAAAACGCAGTCTCGCTAAAATTTCGTTTTATCGAAGCTCATCAGACTCGCTCTCTTGTAGCTGCGTTCCGCCCGCCTTGTGCTTTGGGTGCTTGCTCCGATTTTCTTCATAACCTCTGAGCAGCACCATTTTGCGAAATAGCCCTTTGCGCAAGATTTCTATACCCACACCATCATACCCATCTCCAGTGGATGAGTCAGCAGCGGATGATAGGGATACATGCGCAGATAGTATTCCTGCATGCCGCATAACTCAGGCACATAATTCAGCTCAAACAAGTGCTCCTGCGTCTTGTTCATTCCCACAAAATCGAAACGGAAATGCTTGAAGCTGTTCAATCTCACGTTCTTGTATTGACGACAAATTAACAGTTCCACCACCACGTCATCAGGTTGCAAACCGTTTAATTTAGTTGTCACTTTGAAATTTAGGATATTGCCGAAATCAATCCGCTTAGACAGTGTATCCAGTCGCTGTAGTGAAACACCTCCCCACGCTGCGCTTACTTTCGCTTTCCAGGCAGAAACATTTTTGGCGTTTGCAAAATTATCCTTGGCATAATGCGCACCTTGTGCATGAGCGCGCGCATAAAATTTTTTGATATATTCATTCACCATGCGCGTCGCATTGTAGCGCGGCAACAGGGAAGTCATTGAATATTTAGCCATTTTGACCCATTCTGCGGAATAGCCGAATTTGCCGCGACGATAATACATGGGAATGACTTGATCCTGCAGAATCTCGTAAAACGACTGGCTCTCATCTTTGTCACGCAATGCTGCGTCAGTATCATCCGACACTGGTTTAACTGCCCAGCCATTTTTTCCGTCATAACCTTCTTCCCACCAGCCATCGAGCACGCTCAGATTGATTGTGCCATTGATCCCTGCTTTCATGCCGGAAGTGCCACTTGCTTCGAGGGGATAAATGGGGTTATTGAGCCAAACATCCACGCCAGCCACCAACCTTCGGGCAAGGCGCATATCATAACCTTCAACCAGCAATATCCGCCCTTCAAATTCCGGCAGTCGTGATACCTGGTTAATCTTTCGAATAAAATCCTGGCCAGGAATATCTGCAGGATGCGCCTTGCCTGCAAAAACGAGTAATACCGGCCGCTCTGGGTCGAGCAGGATTTTTCTCAACCAGTCGAGATTCTCGAATAACAAGGTTGCACGTTTATAAGTCGCAAAGCGGCGCGCAAAGCCCAACACCAGTGCACTGGGATTGATCGGATCAACCAATTTAAGAAGTCGATCCAGATGGGCCTCAGAGCCGCGATTGCGTCTATTCTGCTCAGTCAGGCGTGCCCGAATACCATAAAACATTTGTGATTTGAGTGTCTGCCGCATACTCCAGAACAGATGATCGGGAATTGTATCGACAAGTGACCAGAATTCATTGTCACACATTTTGTTGCGCCATTCATAGCCAAGATATCGATCGAATAGATCAGACCACTCTTGCGCTAAAAAAGTCGGTACATGCACGCCATTGGTGATATAAGTGAGCGGATTTTCCTCTGGCTCAATTTGAGGCCAGAGATCACGGCAAATACGAGCGGATACATCACCATGGATCTTGCTAACACCATTAAGCGTGCGTGACATATGGGCAGCCAACGCGGTCATGTTAAAGTCATCACTACCAGGCATATGTCCCATTGCCATGAATTCTTCCCAGGAGATCTTTAGATCGTGACAAAATCCAGCAAAATAGTCATGCATCATGGCCTTGGAAAAGTGATCATGTCCTGCGGGTACAGCAGTATGCGTGGTAAATACGGTATTGACCGCCACTGCCTCTACCGCGCTGGCGAAATCCAGTCCCTGCCGCATCAGATTGCGCGCCCGCTCCAGCATCATAAATGCCGCGTGCCCTTCGTTACTGTGCCATACGGTTGGTTTAATCCCCATTTCCTGTAATGCACAAACCCCACCAATCCCCAGAATGATTTCCTGCTCGATACGCATCTTTTTATCTCCACCATAAAGCTGATGGGTGATCAGGCGATCATTCTCGGGATTCTCCGGTAAATCCGTATCCAGCAAATACAAATTGACGTGACCTATGATGGCTCGCCAAACTTTTACCATCACCTTGCGTCCCGACAAGGCGACTTGCACATGGACTTCTGAGCCATCATCATGCAAAGCTGGCTCCACCGGCAGAACTTCAAAATCTGAATCAGTATAAATTGCATGCTGATTACCCTGAGCATCGATGGTCTGGAAGAAATAACCTTGCCGGTATAGCAGTCCGACTGCAACAAATGGTAAACATAAATCACTTGCCGCTTTGCAGTGGTCTCCAGCTAGGATACCGAGCCCACCAGAATAAACTGGAAGACTTTCATGGAAACCAAATTCAAAGCAAAAATAAGCAATCCGATCAGGTGAACTGAAGCCTTCGATATGGTCGTAGCGTAAGGGTTCTGCATGATAAGCATCATAGGCTGACAGCACGCTGTTATAACTGGAAAGAAACGTTTGTTCAGATGCAGCTTTGTACAGTAACGACTCATCGACTCGCTTGAGAAAAGCTTTAGGATTATGCCCGACTGCTTCCCACAAACGTGGATCAATGCGAGAAAACAAAGTGCGTGTTTCACGATCCCAGCTATACCAAAGATTATTGGCCAATTCTTCCATGCGGGACAGACGAGCGGGTATTTTGGGATTAACCGTGACAGTGAATGTTGTTTTGGTAATCATCGATTGTTCTCCTTGACAAGATAAATACTAAGACTGTCAAGCGCTGATAAAATGCTCACGATAATATTTTAATTCTTTAATTGAATCATAAATATCTGCTAGCGCTTCGTGCTTACTTTCTTTGTTCAACCCCGCCATGATTCCGGGTTTCCAGCGTTTCGCCAACTCTTTAATTGTGCTGACATCCAGATTACGGTAATGAAAATAAGCTTCTAATTGTGGCATGGCACGAGCAAGAAAGCGTCGATCCTGGCAAATCGAATTACCACACATCGGTGAGGTTGCAGAGGGAACATGATCTTTCAAAAAAGTGAGCATAATCGCCTCAGCTTGTACTTCTGTAATACTGGAAACTTTCACCTTATCAATCAGTCCAGATTTAGCATGAGTCGATTGATTCCATTTATCCATACCGTTCAGTATGGCGATCGGTTGTGACACTACTAATACCGGGGCTTCTGCTACCATATTTAATTGTGAATCGGTCACGACCAGAGCGATTTCAATAATACGATCGTGATCAGGGTTCAGACCCGTCATTTCCATATCTATCCAGATGAGGTTATTGCTATCTTGTGCCATAATGAGCTTTCTTGAATTTTAAGAAATTGATTTTGTCATATTGAAAACTACCCGTCACTTGATGAGAGGTAAGTGCTTGTGAACAAATCAGCATGACTTGTTCCGATAATTGGGATTTTTTTGTCGTAACTTTTTTTTCGTTCTGTCGAAACTTGCTTTGTTCGTTTTAGCGAAACTCGCTGCGCTTGTTTTCACAAGCTTTGAAAGTTAATCTATCATATTTTCTATGCTATTTTAATTATGCAAACTTTTACTGCTGTATTTATTACTGCATTATTACTGACCACCTTCACCCAGCTATGGTTAGCAATGCGCCATATCCGTCATGTCCGCATCTATCGCGACCATGTTCCGCAAGATTTTGTCTCACAAATTGATCTTGTCGCCCATCAAAAAGCTGCTGATTATACCTGCGCCAGAACCCGTCTGGATTATCCCAGTACCTTAATCCATGTTCTTCTGCTATTGGTGCTCACGCTAGGAGGTGGACTCAATACCCTCGCAAACTTCTGGACGAACTGGTTTATCGATCCGATCCCTCATGGCATGGCGCTCATTATCAGCACGGTTTTACTGTTAAGTGTAATAGAAATTCCACTTAGTTATTACCGGACTTTTGTCATTGAGCAGCAATTTGGCTTCAACAAGATGACACCGGCTATGTTTTTTTCAGATCTCATCAAGCAATATACATTAGGTCTTCTGCTTGGTGCGCCATTGCTGCTCTGCATTTTATGGCTGATGGAGAAAATGGGTGATAACTGGTGGCTTTATGCCTGGCTGGCATGGGTAGCTTTCAATCTCTTCCTTCTGGCCGTTTATCCGACCTGGATTTCGCCGTTGTTCAACAAATTCTCGCCGTTAGAAGACGCTTCTCTCAAAACGCGTATCGAACAACTTTTACATAAGTGCGGCTTTGAATCCAGCGGTCTGTTCGTCATGGATGGATCACGCCGCAGCAGTCACGGCAACGCGTATTTTACCGGTTTTGGCAAAACTAAACGCATCGTATTTTTCGACACATTGTTGTCACGTCTTGAAGCACCGGAAATAGAAGCGATCCTCGCACACGAGCTTGGTCATTTCAAACGTCATCATGTCATTAAACGTATCGTTTGGTCATTCATCGTGAGCTTGGCCTTTTTGTGGCTATTAGGTTATCTGATGCAGCAGAACTGGTTCTATCAAGGATTAGGTGTTTCTGTTGCATCCATTCCCTCAACGGCAATGGCGCTGTTACTCTTTTTTCTGATCATGCCGGCCTTCACTTTTTTACTGCATCCGCTGTCTAGCCTCTATTCACGTAAACATGAATTCGAAGCAGATGAATATGCAGCGCAGAATGCTTCCGCAGCTGATTTGATTCGTGCATTAGTGAAGCTTTATCAGGATAATGCAGCAACGCTCACACCTGATCCATTACATTCTACTTTCTACGACTCGCACCCTCCGGCTGCGATTCGTGTTGCACATCTCAAGAAATTCATTTCCGCATAGGTGTACTTATGACTGATATCTGTAATCTAACGAACAAGCAATGCAAACCCTGCGAAGGTGGCGTACTGCCTCTTACTGCAGAGGAAGCAAACAAATTGATGCAACAGCTGGAAGGATGGTCGCTTGCGAACAATAAAATCAGCAAGACATTTGAATTCAAAAATCACTATCAGACCATGGCATTTGTCAATGCAGTAGCGTGGCTTTCCCATCGTGAGGACCATCACCCAGACATGATGGTAGGCTATAACAAATGTCATGTTGAGTACATGACACATGCCATCAACGGGCTGTCTGAAAATGATTTCATTTGCGCAGCCAAAATTGATTGGTTATTTAAAATTTGAGCTCAAAACGTCCTTTCTCTAAAAAACTTACTCAGCCAGTCGTAGGTCAGGTCATTGCTACCTACGGCAGGCAATACGAAGTCAAAACAAGCAACGGTTCAGTGTTAACCTGTGTCATGCGTGGCAAGAAAGGCGGTATCGCCTGTGGCGATCATGTTGAAATCCTGCCTACCACACCAGGCCAGGGTGTCATCGAAACTATCTTACCGCGCTCAAATTTGTTGTATCGCAGTGATGTATTTCGTCAGAAATTGATTGCTGCTAACGTCACCCAGCTCATTATCGTGGTTGCTGCAGTACCCAGTTTCAGTGAAGAATTAATTGATCGTTGTCTGATTGCAGCGGAAAATCAACATATCAAAGTGCTCATCTTGTTAAACAAAGCTGATTTGCTGGAACAGACACGTGCGGCTGCCACCATGCTATCGTATTACCAATTCCTTGGTTATCCCATGCTATCCATCAGTGCCGCCCAAGATATTGCACCGCTTAGATCTTATCTGCAAGGTCAGATCAGTGTGCTGACTGGCCAGTCCGGTATGGGCAAATCAACTATCATCAATGCGTTGATCCCAGATGCTCGACGCGCCACCATGGAAATTTCCACCGCGCTCGATAGTGGACGGCATACCACAACGCATACACGCCTCTATCGTCTTGATGCGGAAAGTTGCGTTATCGATTCACCAGGTTTGCAGGAATTTGGCTTGCATCATATTGATAGTAGGGAGCTGGCAGGATGTTTCATTGAATTCCGCCCCTATTTAGGACAATGCCACTTCCATAACTGTCGGCACATAACGGAACCGGATTGTGCATTGTTGCTAGCAGCTCAGAATGGGAAAATCAATGCACGGCGTCTAGCTGTCTACCACAAACTGATGACATTGGCAGAAAATCAGAAGGCGTGGTAAATCGCTTCACTTGTCATCAAGCTGACCCCATCAGCAACGATTGATAAATTTCAAGATATGCCATCGCACTGGCTCGCCAGCTAAAATCCTTGCGCATACCATTTTTCTGCAACTGCCGCCAAACTGGCTTATTACGATAGGCTGCCACAACACGCTGGATACCGACTAGAAATGCCTCGGGAGTCATGTCATGGAATTGAAATCCACTAGCGCTGCCATCCGCCAGTGTGGCGGGCGTACAATCCACCACTGTATCGATCAGCCCGCCTGTAGCATGTACCAGCGGAGGCGTGCCATAACGCTGGCTATACATCTGATTCAGACCACAGGGTTCAAAACGTGACGGCATCAGGAAGCTGTCAGCACCAGCCTCAACCAGGTGAGATAACGCTTCGTTAAACCCAATGTGCGCGGCAATCTTGCCAGGATAAGTATCTGCCAGCTTGATCACACGCTCTTCCAGGATGGCATTTCCGCTTCCCAGCAACACCAGTTGCGCCGGTATCTGCACAAGCTGCGGTGCAATCTCCAGTATGAGATCATAGCCTTTTTGTTCGGTGAAACGACTGATAGCAGCAAACAACAAAATATCGCTATCGACTTCAAGTCCTATGACTTGCTGGAGCGCAAGCTTGTTGGCCTTTTTAGCAGTCAGATTGTTGCTGGAATAGTTTTTGCTGAGATGAGAATCAGTGGCAGGATCCCATTCCATCGTATCAATACCGTTGACAATGCCATAAATATGCTGGCTGCGTGCAGCCAGTAACCCTTGTAAACCAAAGCCAAGCGGTGCCTGCTGGATTTCCCGGGCATAACTAGGACTGACTGTCGAGATACGATCAGCATAATAAAGCCCAGCCTTGATAAACGACAGATTACCGTAATATTCCACACCGTTCATATTAAAACTGACGGCAGGTAATCCTAGTTGAGCGACTGTATCTGGCGGAAAGCAACCCTGAAAGGCAAGATTATGGATAGTCATGATGGTAGCCGCTTTTTTTCCAGGATGAAAATGAAGGTAAGCAGGAGTCAGCCCAGTTTGCCAATCATTGCAATGTACGATCTCAGGAAACCAAGTCAGCGGACTGGCGTCACTTGCCAGAATGGCACCTATTTTTGAGAGCAAGCCAAAACGCAATGCATTGTCCGACCAGCCTTGTCCAGCGGTATCAAGATAAATTCCGCCTTCACGTTGATACAACGCAGGGCAGTCGATGATGTATACCGGTACATTCTTCGAATGGTTGACTGACAGTTTGGCTGACCATAGCGTAGCAGGTGGAAAATGGAGTAGATCATTGAATTCTGCCACTTTTCGTTTGTATTTGAGTCCTGACATAACGGAGGGATAGCCAGGCAATAACAAACGAATATCTACGTTCAATTCACGCAAAGCAGCGGGTAATGCGGCGCTGACATCACCCAAACCACCGGTCTTACACAATGGATAGACTTCTGGTGTAATAAACAGTACTTGAAGACCATGACGGGAAGAAGGTGGCATGTTTGCTGAATAAACGGTTGCAAGTGCAGCGATTAAAGCCGTTCAAAAATCGCGGCAATCCCTTGCCCTCCACCTATACATAGCGTAACTAAAGCATAGCGCCCACCTGTCCGATGCAGCTCATAGACTGCCTTGATTGATAAAATGCAACCGGTTGCCCCAATCGGATGCCCGAATGCCACGGCACCCCCATTGGGATTCGTTCTGGCTGAATCAAATCCGAGTTCACGTGCAACTGCACAGGCCTGAACAGCAAAAGCTTCATTGGATTCAATCACATCCATATCGGCAAGCTTGAGCCCGGCCCGGTTCAGCGCCTGCTTAACAGCCGGGACCGGCCCGATCCCCATATAGCTTGGATCGACCCCAGCATGACCATAAGCAACTAGGCGCGCCAATGGCTTCAGATTCTTTTGTTCAGCACTTCGCGCATTCATAAGCACCATAGCGGCTGCACCATCGTTGATACCTGAAGCATTACCTGCGGTGACTGTGCCATTCTCCTGAAAAACGCTGGAAAGCCCAGCCAGTTTTTCCAGACTAATTTGCTCGCGCGGATGCTCATCGGTATCGAACAACGTAATTCCCTTACGCGTGGGGATTTCAATTGGCAGGATCTGCGTTTTAAAGTAACCCTGCTTGATTGCAGTTATTGCACGCCGATGACTCTCCATGGCAAATTGATCCTGCTCTTCGCGGCTAATTCCCCATTTCTTGGCGATATTTTCAGCTGTCACACCCATATGAACTTGATCGAACGGATCAGTCAATGCGCCGACCATCATATCCACCGCTTGGCTATCTTTCATGCGCTGCCCCCAGCGAAGTGCTGGTAACAAATAACCTGCTCGACTCATCGATTCAACGCCACCTGCAACCGCGATCTCAGTATCGCCTAACAAGACCGCTTGAGCAGCGGATAGAATAGCTTGTAAACCGCTGCCACAAACTCGATTCAGCGTCAGGGCGGCAGTTGATTGCGGCAACCCTCCTTGCAGGGCTGCTACACGGGCAAGATACATATCGCGTGCCTCACTGTGGATCACCTGACCAAAAACCAGATGACCAATCTCAGCAGGGTCAACGCTCGCGCGTGCAACAGCTTCGCGCACCACCTTTGCTGCTAAAGCAGCAGGAGCAATATCCTTGAGCGCCCCGCCATAATCTCCAATTGCGGTGCGCACACCACTGAGTATCACAACCTCATGTATTGGCACGAAAAATCCCTTTCCAGGAAACTACTTCTAAAGCACATATCTGGCCAAATCTTCACTCTGAGAGAGCTCTTTGAGACGCGAATCAACATAAATAGCATCGATGACGATCGATTCGCCGCTGCGCTTGCTCGCGTTGAAAGAGATTTCTTCCAACAGTTTTTCCATGACGGTATGCAGTCTTCTGGCCCCGATATTCTCAGTTCTCTCGTTGACAAAATAAGCAATTTCCGCCAATCGCTTGATGGCATCCTCTGAAAAGCTCAGCTCAATCCCCTCTGTTTTCAGAAGCGCCTGATATTGCCGTGTCAGGCAAGCATCGGTATTGGTGAGAATCTGTTCGAAATCAGCTGCACTCAAACTCCCCAATTCAACCCGGATCGGAAAACGCCCCTGTAACTCGGGAATCAGATCAGAAGGCTTGGAGAGATGAAATGCGCCACTGGCAATGAATAGAATGTGATCGGTCTTGATCATGCCATACTTGGTGGAAATCGTGGTACCTTCAACCAACGGCAATAAATCGCGTTGCACCCCCTGCCGCGAAACATCAGCGCCCGATACCTCAGAACGGCTGGTGATCTTGTCGATTTCATCGAGAAACACAATGCCATTCTGTTCGACATTCTGCACGGCACGCAGCTTCAGCTCTTCGTCATTGATGAGGCGGGCAGCCTCTTCATCGATCAGGATTTTTCTGGCCTCACGTATCGTGAGTTTGCGTGTTTTCTTTTTACCTCCTCCCATCGTCTGGAACATGCCCTGAATCTGTGAAGTGAGTTCTTCCATTCCCGGTGGTGCGAAGATTTCCATGCTCGCCTGCTGCATAGCGACTTCGATTTCTATTTCCTTGTCATCCAGGTCGCCTTCACGCAATTTTTTGCGGAATTTTTGCCGGGTTGCACTGCTATCCTCGCTCTCTGCCCGAAAATCGAGATCACGTGCAGGCGGTAACAAAACATCGAGAATCCGTTCTTCGGCACGATCTTCCGCAAGCGGACGCATTTTTCTGATTTCCCGTTCTCGCCCCTGTTTGATGGCGGATTCCACTAAATCGCGAATAATGGAATCGACATCGCGCCCAACATAACCCACCTCTGTAAACTTAGTCGCTTCCACCTTGATAAACGGCGCATCTGCGAGCTTCGCCAGCCGTCGCGCAATTTCTGTTTTGCCAACACCGGTGGGACCAATCATCAGGATATTCTTGGGCGTGATTTCATGCCGCAATGGCTCAGCCACTTGCTGTCTGCGCCAGCGATTTCTGAGTGCAATCGCAACGGCATGCTTGGCGCTAACTTGGCCGATGATATGCTTGTCCAGTTCGTGAACGATTTCCTGTGGCGTCATTTGTGACATAGTAATAGCTTCTTAGAAGGAATGAATCAAATTAATCGAACGACTCGATGACGTGAGTCTGATTGGTATAAATACAAATATCACCCGCAATGGTGAGGGCTTTGGCAACAATCTCCTTGGCAGACAAATCCGTATTCTCCAGCAGCGCCCGAGCTGCAGCCTGGGCATAGGCGCCACCGCTGCCAATCGCAGCTAAACTTTGCTCAGGTTCAATCACATCACCCGCACCGGTGATAACCAGTGTAGCCTCACCGTCGGCCACTACCAGCATCGCCTCAAGGCGCCGCAAAATACGGTCGGTGCGCCAATCCTTGGCAAGTTCAACCGCAGAGCGCAAGAGGTGACCTTGATGTTTCTCTAATTTGCCTTCAAAACGCTCAAACAAGGTAAACGCATCGGCTGTTCCGCCAGCAAACCCCGCCAGAATCTTGCCATGATAAAGCCTACGCACTTTGCGCGCGCTGGCTTTGGCAACGACCGCACCGAGCGTTACTTGGCCATCGCCCCCCAATGCAACTTGTTTGCCCCGTCGTACGGATACTATGGTGGTCATATCAACTACTCTGTATCTAAATAAAGTATTAATTATAACGCTGATTCAAAAGTGACACGTAGTTGAAATAATGAGAACCGCTTACTTTGGCAAAAATAATCGATTATTCCAAAGATGGGATGTATCAACCTTTAATTCAACTTTTTTCTGTCACCTCATTTCGATCAACAAGTACCGCAGGGATTTCTATACAGAATGCAATCATTCGTTATAGCTAAGAAAAGGAAAAGGATGCATATCAAGGAAGACTTGATCCTATTATGGCAAGAGCAAGTTAATACAATACAACTTTATATACGATGGATACAAAACTGCTTCACTGAAAGGAGGGAACGGAAATTTCAAATGTAAGGCTTGACCCGGAGGTACATTCCTAAAATTAGATGCAATCCCTTGTTTCTTATTGGGACAGATGGCTTTCGGACCGGCACTACGCATCATAAATGCACTTCATGCACTATACAATGACTGACACCTTTTTCGAGAGCAGCATACAGCTTGTTGGATCAATCGATGATTACTACTCAACAGCTAGTGGCGCAGGGTTCTGAAGAAGCATACGAGTGGGGGTGCAGAATTGAACGGACTCGGGGTATAGGATCGCCCGTACATTTGCACTTGCCCGCCCACTTAGCTGCACAAATACCATGGCTACAAGCTGTGCCCACCGACTTCTCTTACGCAACTTTTGGCCTAGATGATGAGCAGAAGCGATCGTTTCAAATTCATCTACCAACTATTTTAAGCAGTTGCGACAAAACCGTATTATTCCATTTCTAAATCAAACCTGATAATCCTCTAGCCAGCCTCCTCGCAGCCAGTTGTTAAACTGGTTGCTCCAATAACGACGAGGAGACTGACATGCAACATTACTGTGGAATTGATTTACACGCAAATAATCAGGTAGTGGTTGTAATTGACGAAGAAGACAAGCGAGAAAAAGGTGCCAGTCATTGCATAGTGCATGAAGTACATTTATGAAACGTAGCCATAAATGAATATGAAGAAGAATGGTTTTACACCACCGAGTCAGGGTCAGGTCTAGATTCGCGGCACGCAGTAATAACTACCCATCTGTTTTCCCATTACTTGCTTTTGCTGATCGCACAATCTTTCCAACAGTTGTGAAATGTAAGTTAAAGAATAACGGTGTTCAGGCCTTACATTTGACATCACCTCTCACGCCCCCACTGGATGGACTGCCGAAAATGCTATTGTGCTGCTTGTTTAGCTGCATCCGTCGCAAATACTTGCGAGAATGGAACAGCATGGATGCCAACACTCGCTGCCAGTTGAGTCATTAAGCAAAAAGTGTCAGTCATTGCATAGTGCAATGAAGTACATTTATGATACGTAGCCACAAATACCTCATGGTCAAGCCTTAAACCTAAATTCCTCAGTTGAAGACTCCTAAATCGCTCAAGAACCCTATTGATTAAGGTTCTTTGAAAGATCCATGGCATTACCAATCAGATGAGATTTTAGTGAAATAATCAAAATCTGCTGAAAGTGTTGCCACACCTTGCTCTCAGCTTGTTTACTGTAACTGAGGAGCAGTTAACATTTTTGGCTGTGAACCGTTGATAGTATTAGATTACAGCTATTTTCATTCTAAATTCCAACTGAGGAATTTAGGTTAAAGCACCTTAGGGTCAGGCCTTACATTTGACATAGACAAGTGGATAAATATTTTGATACAACTCCCGTGATCGTGAGCCAGTCAGTCGAACGAACTGAAGGAGAGAGTGAGAATGTCAAATGTAAGACTTGCCCCCTTACACTCACTAGCTGATGCAGTATTTAACCAGGCATCGATGCGCTGACGCATGGTTTCAATGGTGCAATAGCCATTAGTCAATAAATGAAGGCCGGCAACATCTTGCCCGATAACAGTAGGAAAACCTCGCACCCCCCATTGGATAGCCTGACGAAAATGCTGTTGGGTCGCTTGTTTGACCGCATCCGAGGCAAATACTTGTGAGAATTGCGTAGCAGGTATGCCCACAACCGCTGCCAATTGCGTCAGTGTATCCGTTTGCGTCACATTGGCCTGCTCAACATAAAAGGCATGCTGAATAGCAGCTAGCAGCGGAAAGGTATACGATGAATCGATGAGCGAAGCGCTGACCACAGCGCGGCAAGCTGGTTCAGTATCATAGACAAATCCTTCCGGCATAGCGCCTTCAAACATGAACGGTTGTCCGGTGATACGCTGTACGTTATGCCAGTGATGCAATATCTCTGCACGTTTCTCGGGTGCAAGCGGGTCGGCTGTGCCAGGGCGTAGTCCGCCCACTACCAGCCTGATTGCCAAGCGCTCACCATATTCATGCCTGATTGCTTCGATGACTGGCGAAAACCCCCAGCACCAGGAGCACATCGGATCAGCGATATACCACAACGTGCGCTCATTCATGCCGGTAGGCAACGCAAGAGAAAGATAGGTTATGCGGCTGTACGCGATGCTCTTTTACGTTCATGCTCCAGCAGAAAGCGTTTACGTATACGAATGCTTTTTGGCGTAATTTCTGCCAGTTCGTCATCGGCTATGAATTCAATGGCGGATTCCAAAGTCAGTTGGATCGGCGGTGTTAACACCACGGCTTCGTCATGACCTGAGGCACGAATATTGGTCAATTGCTTGCCCTTGATCGGATTGACGACCAGATCGTTATCGCGGCTATGAATCCCGATGACCATTCCTTCATAAACTGGATCGCCCGGGCTGACAAACATGCGACCACGCTCTTGCAGCTTCCACAGTGCATAGGCTACTGCTTCGCCATGCTCGGCAGAAATCAGCACGCCATTTCTGCGCGCTGCGATCTCCGGTCGCATCGGTGCGTATTCATCGAAAACATGACTCATCATGCCGGTACCACGCGTCATAGTCATGAATTCAGACTGAAAGCCAATCAAACCACGTGCAGGGATACGATAATCCAGTCTGACCCGACCATTTCCATCTGATACCATATCAAGCAAATCACCGCGACGCGCACCCAGCGCTTCCATCACGGCACCCTGATTTTCTTCCTCGACATCCACCGTGAGCACTTCGAAAGGCTCGCATTTTTCACCATCAATTTCACGAATAACCACCTTAGGACGTGAAACAGCCAGCTCATAACCCTCGCGCCGCATATTCTCCAATAAGATAGTCAAATGCAATTCACCACGCCCAGAAACCAGGAAAGAATCAGTCTCACCCGTTTCCTCCAGCTTGAGCGCAACATTGGTGAGCAGTTCTTTTTCCAGACGTTCGCGTAACTGCCGGCTGGTAACAAATTTTCCCTCTTTACCCGCAAAGGGGGAAGTATTGACTTGAAAAGTCATGGACAAGGTAGGTTCATCTACCTTCGGCATCGGCAGCGCCTCAGGATGATCGATATCTGCCAGGGTAGTGCCTATGCTGAGCTCTTCAATTCCATTCACTAACACGATATCACCTGCCAATGCTTCACTCAGCGGCACGCGTTCAAGGCCACGGAAACCAAACACTTGGTTGACACGCGCTTTCTTGGGTGTTTGATTACCCGTCATAACCATCACCTCCTGAGCAGGCTTGAGTCGTCCGCGTGCAATCCGCCCCACACCAATGCGTCCAACGAAGCTCGAATAATCAAGTGCGCTAATTTGTAATTGCAGAGGCTCGTCAGGATTGCCAGAGGGTTCAGGCACATGCTTGAGAATGGTTTCGAACAGCGGGCGCATATCGGTGCTTACTTGTTTCGGATCCAATGTGGCATAGCCGTTGAGCGCTGAAGCATACACTACTGGAAAATCCAATTGTGCTTCTGTCGCATTCAATTTATCAAACAGATCGAAAGTATGATTGATCACCCAATCCGGACGCGCACCAGGACGATCGATCTTGTTAATGACCACAATCGGCCGTAACCCCAGCGCCAACGCTTTTTTGGTGACAAAACGCGTTTGCGGCATAGGTCCTTCCACGGCATCCACTAACAACAGCACTCCATCCACCATCGACAAAACGCGCTCGACCTCGCCACCAAAATCGGCATGACCAGGCGTATCGACGATATTGATATGCACGCCCTCATAATCGACTGCGCAATTCTTGGAAAAGATCGTGATGCCACGCTCGCGTTCGATATCGTTAGAATCCATGACGCGTTCAGCAATAGTCTGATGCGCGGCAAACGTTCCTGCCTGATGGAGTAGCTTGTCAACCATTGTGGTTTTGCCGTGATCGACGTGAGCAATAATAGCGATGTTACGGAGTGGACGTGACATATAATAAGTACCTAAGAATTAACTTGAAATTGATGCGAACAAGGGCATAATTATACCACCAAATCAGTAACATAATTAGATGATTATCAAAGTCTGGCTTCACTGGATGAGTGGCTATCAGAAACAAGCTGCTCAGGAAATCGTTGATCTCTTGAATCAACAGAGGATCGAGTTCAAGACTATGATGAGGGTCTTTCCTGCATTGCCGGAGTGCTTTTTAGTAATGAGATCACGCCAAAAATCTGCGTGCAATTACGCGAACTTAACCGTAATGATCAGATAGCCGTGCTTGCCTGTTGTGATGCAACCATTCCGGGTGATGCAGTCTGGCAGCTATTGGAAGCAGGCGATTCTGACGTGCTTCTGACATCTTGGGAAGCTCGCATAAAGATCGCGCCAGAAATGATTGTTGCCAGAACACCCGGCTTAGAAAATTAGCTAATAAATTGAGAATAAATGGAATAATTAAGCGATCCTGACTGATGGCAAAAAAGCAGAGTCATGAGATCTGGCGAAGCAGATCTCGCCAAAGGGAATAAATACCCCTTAGGAGGCGAAAAATATTTCAGCAATAGTGCGCGGTATTGATAAAGCTGGCGTCGCCCACATTGTTTGGAAAGCCTGAATAGAAAAAAACTTTCAGGATGGCGTATGCTGTGGATTGTTTCGCTAAGAAACATCGTCAACAAGATGACGGAATCTCAATAGTGGAAAAATAAAAGATGTTTACAGGAATCATCGAAGCAATCGGGGAAATTAAACAGACTACGCAGAAACCCAATGCGCTCGGCCTGCAGATTGCACCAGGCAAGCTCGAGATGAGTGATGTCAAGGCGGGTGACAGTATTGCGGTTAATGGCGTATGTCTGACAGTGACTTCATTAGCCAATGATTTTTTTACTGTCGATATTTCCGAGGAAACTTTGCGTTGCACATATGGCCTGAATAAAGTGGGCAATTATGTCAATCTGGAAAAGGCAATGCGGTTAACGGATCGATTAGGCGGTCATCTGGTTAGTGGTCATGTGGATGGGGTAGGTGAAGTCACAAAATTTGAGCAAGTTGGAGAAAATTATCTGCTAACGATCAAATCACCGCCATCGCTGTTAAAATATATTGCAGTAAAAGGGTCGATCACGGTCAATGGTGTCAGTCTGACCGTCAATCGTATCCATGACGATATCTTGGAAATCAATCTCATTCCCCATACATTAGCTGAAACAAACCTGAAATATCTTAAACCGGGTGAGCGATTAAATTTGGAGTCGGACATGCTAGCACGCTATGTAGCGCGTCTGATGGAACTATCTTCTGGAATTATAATTAAATAAATATGGCAATTAGCACTACCGATGAGATCATTGCAGACTTCACAGCTGGAAAAATGGTCATTCTCATCGATGAAGAAGACCGTGAGAATGAAGGTGATTTGGTTCTGGCAGCTGATTTTGTGACAGCGGAGGCAATCAATTTTATGGTTAAATATGGCCGTGGATTGGTCTGTTTAACGCTGACCGAAGAACGCTGCCATCAACTCAAATTGCCGATGATGGTTTCGGCTAACTATTCATCCCATGGCACCAACTTTACTGTTTCTATTGAAGCTGCAAAGGGTGTAACGACAGGGATTTCTGCGGCTGATCGCGCTCGCACCATTCAAGTTGCCGTTAAAGTGGACGCAAAACCTGAAGATATTGTCCAGCCCGGTCATATTTTCCCGCTCAAGGCACAAAAAGGGGGCGTATTGGTACGCGCCGGGCATACTGAAGCAGGGTGCGATCTGGCGCATATGGCAGGATTGACCCCTGCTGCAGTAATCTGTGAAATTCTGAAAGATGATGGTGAAATGGCGCGCCTCCCAGATCTCATTGAATTTGCCGCCAAGCATCAACTCAAAATTGGTACCATCGCGGATCTCATTCATCATCGCAGTCTGACGGAAAGCTTAGTAACACGCGTGGCTGAGCGACCCATTCAAACTATCTATGGTGAATTTCATCTGACTGCTTACCATGATAAAACAGCGAATACTACTCATCTTGCCCTGGTAAAAGGCATACTTCATCCCGATCAAGAAGTGCTCGTTCGCGTGCATGAGCCTTTATCCGTCATTGATGTTCTGGATGTCAATGATCGTACGCATTCCTGGAGCATCAATGATGCCATGCATGCCATTGCTGAGGCGGGGCAAGGGGTAATCGTGCTGTTGCATCGCAAAGGAGATGCAACCATTTTGACAGAGCGGCTCTTACAGAGCAAAACACAGCACCAGCATCAGTTCAAGACAGATTTACGTGATCATGGTATCGGTGCCCAAATACTGAAAGATCTTGGCGTAGGTAAGATGCGTTTGCTTGCGACGCCACGCAAAATGCCCAGCATGACGGGTTTTGGTCTGGAAGTGACGGGATATCTGGAAACCCAAAATAAACTAACTGCTTTACAATAAAATCTAATTTTTTCTATTTTTTCAACCATTAGTACCCTTACTGGAGTAAGCATGGCGTATTATGACAATATCCCAGAAGTTGAAACCAGGCTCGTTGGAGCCGAGCTCCGCATCGGTATCGTGATGAGCCGCTTTAACATTGAAGTAGGAGAAGGATTACTTGGCGCTTGTATTGCTGAATTAACCAAACAGGGCGTCCAAGGATCAAATATGTTATTGACTACCGTACCTGGCGCATTGGAAATCCCGCTAGCATTACAAAAAATGGCCCTGTCTGATCAGTTTGATGCCTTGATCGCATTAGGGGCTGTCATACGGGGTGATACCTATCATTTTGAAATCGTAGCAAATGAATCAGCCAGAGGCTTAACCTCTGTTCAGCTCGATACGGGTATTCCTATGGTAAATGGCATACTCACGACTGACAACGATGATCAAGCACTCACCCGCATGATCCAAAAAGGAACAGAAGCTGCACGCGCAGCGATCGAAATGGCCAATCTTCTGGCAAAACTTGATGAAATGACATAAGAACTCGTTCATGACTGATGCACAATCAACTTCACAATCAAAACCCGGCTTTAAATACAAGAAACGTCGCCATCTTTCGCGCGAACTCGTGCTACAAGGTATTTATCAGTGGCGTGTCGCTGGGAGCGATGCAAGTTTCATTGAAACACAATTACGTGAAACCAGCCTTTTTCCCAAAGTAGATGAATCTTTTTTCTCCGAGTTACTTCGTGGTGTACTTAAAAATGCAACCACGCTGGAACAACACATACAACCATATCTTGATCGTTCCCTGACCGATCTCAGCCCTATTGAGTCTTCCATTCTTTTACTCAGTACCTATGAGCTCATTTATCACCTGGAAATTCCTTATCGTGCCATTATCAACGAAGCGATAGAGCTCGCCAAAACATATGGAGGAACCGACGGATACAAATATGTGAATGGCGTGCTGGATAAGCTCGCGGCACAATTACGCTCCATAGAAATTCAGGCGCGAGCCAAGAAAAAAATTGAATCGGTGTAGCTTCCTTTTCGTTATGTTATTTTTCGATAATGAATTTTGATTAATTTTTTCCATAAATAGGTCGTGAGTTCCGAGTTTGATATTATCCGTCGCTATTTCACACGACCGACTCATCGGGCGATACTTGGTATAGGCGATGATGCTGCTCTCATTCCCTACACCGCGACGACTGATTTAGCTATTTCTACTGATACGCTGGTAGCAGATCAGCATTTCTTCGCCGATACCGATCCTCGCAAGCTTGGTCAAAAAGCATTAGCTGTCAATCTCTCTGATATGGCAGCAATGGGGGCCATTCCCCGTTGGAGCACACTCGCACTGACATTACCTGCCAATTTGGTCAACATGAATAACGGCTGGCTGGAAGCGTTTATCGATGGTTTTTTTACGCTAGCCAGCAAATATCAAGTGGAACTCATTGGTGGCGACACGACCCGCGGTCCGCTGAATATAGGCATACAAATCATGGGAGAAGTCCCTAAAGGTAAAGCATTGAGAAGAAGTGGTGCCATGCTGGGCGATGATATCTGGATTTCCGGGTATTTAGGTAATGCCGCATTAGCGCTGGCTCACCTGCAACAACGCATCTCACTGGATCCAGAAGAACTGGCTGTGTGTTTAGCTGCACTTGATACGCCTGTAGCGCGCGTCGAACTCGGGCAGCGATTAATCGATCTTGCGCACAGTGCCATCGATATTTCCGACGGATTGCTGGCTGATCTTGGACATATTCTGGAATGCTCTCATGTGGCCGCCACGATCCATTTAGAAAAAATTGCATGCTCATGGGTCATGCAAAAATACTTATCTTTATCGCTTGCAGTTGACTGTTTACTAGCAGGAGGCGATGATTATGAACTCTGTTTTACGGCACCCGAGGAAAAGCGTATCGAAATAGAACAACTATCCCAGGAATTGACTATTCCCCTTACTCGCATTGGAAAAATTTCCCAGGGCAAAGGATTGTTCATTCTTGATGCAAACGGCAACGCGATCACACACGAGAAAAAAGGCTATGACCACTTCCTTACCTGAACCCTATCAATCCAATTTCAAACTTCCTCCTTTGCAACCTGATTTAGCGTTTGTTCATAGCCGCTTTGCCCACTTTGTCGCATTTGGTGCCGGGGTAGGGTTAATCCGGCTGGCACCCGGTACTTTTGGCACACTGGTTGCTTTTCCATTATTCTGGACCCTAGAACCGTTGCTCGAACCGATCGCACTGTTACTTGTTATCGATATCCTGTTTATTCTAGGTATCTGGGCGTGCGGTATTACTGGCCGGGTATTAGGTGCCCCCGATCATCACGGTATGGTATGGGATGAAATCGTCGCTTTCATGCTGGTGCTTTATTTCATTCCTGATCATTGGTTATGGTATGTAGCCGCGTTTATATTATTTCGTTTTTTTGACATCCTTAAACCGCCTCCCATCAAATACTTTGAGCGCAAGTTACGCAGTGGATTTGGGGTGATGTTTGATGATTTACTGGCAGCATTCTATACCTTACTTTGCCTTGCTGGCTGGAAGTCACTCGTATTGTTCGAAAGTTACTTTTAGACTTAACCTAACAACTTGTTTATTTGGTCAGGGGTAAAGTGCAGCACGCAGCGATTCACCCACAAAATGAATTTTTAGAGGTGGTTTTATGGTCGATGATCAAATACTGCTAACTTATGCTGAGCAGCTGGGTGAGGCACTTGCTGAAAAGGGCCTTATGCTGGCTAGTGCGGAATCATGTACAGGTGGTTGGATAGGTCAAGCGGTTACTGCCGTTGCGGGCAGTTCAGCCTGGTACGATCGTGGTTTTATTACCTATAGTAACCACGCTAAACAACAAATGCTTGGAGTGCAGCCCGCAACCCTGACTCAATATGGCGCAGCATCCGAACAAACCGCACAAGAAATGGCTGCGGGTGCCATTAAAATGAGTGATGCTCAGCTAGCGGTGGCGGTAACCGGCATTGCCGGCCCTACAGGTGGATCGAAGGAAAAACCTGTGGGAATGGTATGCTTTGCTTGGGCATCCAAGCAAGGGCTCGCACGCAGCGAAACCCATTTTTTTTCAGGAGATCGTGAAGCAGTAAGGCGGCAAGCTGTTGGAGCCGCCTTACTGGGTATTATCAAGCTGTTAGAAAATATGCCACCTTCACTCGCCTGATTCTGCATTGTTAGGCTCCGCCGCCGCCATCAGGCGATCTGTGAAGGCAATTGCAATTGCGGATAGCAAGAAAGCAATATGAATGACAGTTTGGGCAATCAATGTCTTTTCATCATAGGCACTGGCATTGATAAAAGTTTTAAGCAGGTGAATAGACGAAATACCAATGATGGCGGTAGCGAGTTTGATTTTTAAGACAGAAGCATTAACATGCGATAGCCATTCAGGTTGATCGGGATGACCTTCCAGATTCATGCGTGAAACAAACGTTTCATATCCTCCAATAATTACCATGATCAGCAGATTCGAAATCATTACCACATCAATCAACCCCAGCACGACCAGCATGATCGCTGTTTCAGTAATTTTCATGGGTATATCGGTATCATCTTCATGCGAAACGATATGCAGAATATGCTTCAGCGATTCTTTGTCACCCATCATGGCACCTAATAGATCGGTCAGCTCGACCCAGAAATGAAAAACATAGATACATTGTGCCAGCACTAAGCCTAGATAAAGCGGTAATTGCAGCCAACGTGATAAAAAGAGAAAACGGGCTGTTGTTGAAATTCTTTTTCTTTCAGTCTTTTGATTAATGTCCATAACATCAGAAATTCAGTAACTTTAGTTTTTCGCACGATAACGTGCATTTATTGTGTGAATGCTTGTGTCAGATTCAAGAAAACTGACCAGACTTATGACAAAGTAATTGCAAAATCTGGCCAGTAAGCTTAGGAAACAATATTTGACTTACAATTTAGCCAATACTGACGCCACCGTTTGTCCCATCAAGGATGGCGTTGGGCAGATGGTGACACCCAGTTCTTTCAGTCGCTCCACTTTCTCTGCAGCACTTTCACCCGCAGAAGAAATGATCGCACCGGCATGTCCCATTCGTCGACCGGCAGGAGCTGTCAACCCAGCAATATAGGCTACGAGTGGTTTGCTCATATTCTCTTTAGCAAAAATACCTGCTTCCACTTCTTGCGGCCCACCGATTTCACCAATCATCAGCGCTACTTTGGTATCAGGATCCTGCTCCAGTTTCTCCAACACATCACGATGGGAGCTACCAATGATCGGATCACCGCCAATGCCGACAGAAGTCGAAATACCAATCCCCAGTCGCCGCATTTGATCGGCAGCCTCATAACCCAGCGTGCCTGAACGGCCAACTACGCCTACATTGCCTCGGCTATAAATATGACCAGGCATGATACCCAGCATAGCGCGCTCCGGGCTGATCGTGCCCGAACAATTCGGCCCTGTTAGCATCATTCTTTGCTCCTTGGGGAAACGGCGCAAAAAACTCTTGACCGTCATCATATCCTGCGTCGGAATACCATCTGTGATGGAGACACAATATTTGATGCCCGCTTCGGCTGCTTCCATGATCGAATCAGCGGCAAATGCTGGCGGTACAAACACGATGCTTGCTTCGGCACCGACTTGTTCAACTGCTTCTCTCACAGTATTGAAAACCGGCAGTCCTAAATGCTTTTGTCCACCCTTACCTGGGGTAACACCCCCTACCACTTTCGATCCATATTCGATCATTTCCTGCGCATGAAAGGTACCGATTCTACCCGTAAACCCTTGCACAATAATGCGCGTATTCTCGTTAATTAAAACGGCCACTCTGCTCTCCCTTAACCTTGTTTTGCAACCATTTCGTTGCGTGCCTGAACGACTTTTTCTGCTGCCTCCGCCAATGTTTCCGCGGTAATGATCGGCAAACCACTGTCTGCAATGATCTTGCGACCTTCTTCGACGTTCGTCCCGGATAAACGTACCACCAACGGCACTTTCATGTCGATATTTCTAACCGCTTGCACAACTCCTTCTGCAATCCAATCACAGCGATTGATTCCGGCAAAGATATTGACCAACATTGCCTTGACGCCTGCATCAGCCAGCACCAGACGGAATGCTTTCTCGGTACGCTCCGCCGAGGCACCCCCGCCTACATCCAGGAAATTGGCGGGCTCACCACCTGCCAACTTAATCATGTCCATGGTGGCCATCGCCAGACCAGCACCGTTAATCATGCAGCCGATATCTCCATCCAAACCCACATAGCTCAAACTAGCCTCTGCTGCAGCAACCTCGCGCGAATCAATTTGTGTCTTGTCACGCAATTCGGCGATTCTATGGCGACGGAACAAAGCGTTTTCATCGAAACTCATTTTTGCATCCAGCGCAATCAACTCGTTGCTTTTGGTCACGACCAACGGATTGATTTCCAGAATGTTAGCATCCAGATCGCGCAGGGCACGATAACATCCCTTGATGGTTTTAACTGCGTGGTTGAGCAAATCTTCTCCGAGACCTAAGGCAAAAGCCATGGTCCGCGCCTGAAAATCCTGTAATCCTACTGCAGGTTCTACATGGATTTTAACGATTGCTTTTGGATTAGTGGCAGCAAGACTTTCAATTTCCATACCACCCTGGGCAGAGCCCACCATGATAACGCGCTCATGGCTGCGGTCTATCATGAAAGACAGATAGAGCTCTCGGGCAATATCGGTACCCGCCTCGATATAAAGCCGGCTACATATCTTGCCAGCCGGCCCGGTTTGATGGGTCACCAGCTTCTTGCCCAAGAGTGCTTCGGCTGCCGCCTCCACTTCATCATGGGTTCTACAAACTTTGATGCCACCTGCTTTCCCGCGTGCACCAGAATGAATCTGCGCCTTAACTACCCAAACATTGCCATCGATTTCCCGGCTACGCTGTACCGCTTCTTCCACTGTATATGCCAAACCACCTTCGGCAATCTTGACACCATACTCCGCCAAGATTTCTTTTGCTTGATACTCGTGAATATCCAATGCCTACTCCCTTCTATTTAAAAAACTGTTTAAAAACCTGTCTTCTGGTTATTTATTTTTGGCAGCAATTGCCTCAGCAGCTTTCACAATATTGTTAGCCATTCTTTCCGAAGCCGCATCGATCAAGCGACCATCGAGTGAAGCGGCACCTTTACCTTGTGCAGCAGCTTCTTTCAAGGCAGCCAGAATCCGCTTGGCTTTTTCAATTTCGGCTGGAGGCGGCGTAAATACCTCGTTGGCCAACGCAATTTGGCTCGGATGAATCGCCCATTTCCCTTCACAACCTAGCGCAGCCGCCCGTCGTGCAGCCTGTTTATAACCTTCCGGATCCTGTATATCACCGAATGGTCCATCGATCGGTCGCAAGCCAAATGCACGACATGCCACAGTCATGCGACTGATGGCCGCATGCCATTGATCGCCGGGATAATCCGGATTGAGTCCGCCAATATTAGTCGTGCGGGCACGATTGCTGGCTGCATAATCTGCCACACCAAAATGTAGTGCCTCCAGGCGCCCGGAAGCGCCATTGCGCGCGATATCCTCAACATTAGCCATACCCAGCGCAGTTTCAATCAATGCCTCGATGCCGATTCTGTTTTTCAGCCTTTGCTGCATTTCCAGCTGATTGAGCATGGCTTCAACCATGTAAACATCTGCATAAACACCTACTTTGGGAATCAGAATGGTGTCGATCTTATGGCCAGCCTGTTCAACCAGATCGACCACATCACGTACCATGAATTGCGTATCCAACCCGTTGATGCGCACAGAAAGGGTGATGCCATGCCCTTTCCAGTCCAGATCGTTGATCGCCTGGATGATATTTTTACGAGCTTGTATTTTATCGTCTGGCGCAACCGCATCCTCCAGATCCAGAAAGATGAAATCCACCCCGCTTTTCAGCGCCTTTTCAAACATTTCCGGACGCGAACCTGGCACGGCCAGCTCGCAACGTTGCACGCGCTGAATCTTGGTTTCATACAATGTGTGACTCATTTCTCCTCCAATAAATAATATAAATCGATAGGTCCGTAGCGCTGAATCAAAAACGGGAAGTGGAAGTGATGAAGCATGTTTAGAATTTTTTCTTTTGAGACAAGTGATGATATGCGTAAAGCGGGTAAATGACTGTGTTCGTTTCTAGCGATTCTGGTACGTTCAAGCTGGTATTTCCGGGTAATCAGGTTGTCTAGTAGTTTGATTTAAGCGTAATTATATCACTGGCTGGGGTTGGATTTGAGTTTCAACAGCAAATCATAAGGAGAAACAGATCGTGCTATAGAATTTATTAAAGTGATTCTGCCTAGCCATAGTTGATAACAAAGAATATGCTGTCATCGAAAACTAAGAAGAAAAGTATTTACTGCAGTAGATTATTGATTTGATAAAAGCAGAAAGATTTGGATAATTTTCTATGTAGCCCCATACTAACTTATCGAAATCTTTAGATGCAAAAAATCCCAGTAAAGGTTATGAAACTTTATATGAGTGCCAGGTCAATGTGATCAAAAAATCCTGTCAAACTAATAGGAAAATATACTCATGAGTCTTTTGTTAACGCAACAAGAAGCCGATGCGCTTCTTGCTTTAGATAAACACTATAGAGGAATGGAGCAGTTTACCTATCCTAGTCTAGGTGGCACACTGAGAGTTCCTTTGTATTCTGAAGACAACCGAGAAGAGTTTAGTTTGGATATTACCAGAGGACGGATAGAATTGAGAAAAAACACATTCTAGGCACGCGCCCGTAAGGTTGTAATTTTAGCACTCCTTGATATTGAGGGACCACCTCATAGAAATCCTGATGGGAAAGAAATTCCTTGTCCGCATCTTCATGTCTACCGTGAAGGCTATGGTGATAAATGAGCCGTCCCTTTGCCAGCCAACTTTAGCAATACAGAAGATATGTGGAATACCTTATTAGAATTTATGGATTTTTGCAATATCGCTACCAGACCACCTATTTTTCCGGAATTATTCAC
The DNA here is from genome assembly GCF_033063275.1 of Nitrosomonas sp. Is37. Taxonomy (NCBI): domain Bacteria; kingdom Pseudomonadati; phylum Pseudomonadota; class Betaproteobacteria; order Nitrosomonadales; family Nitrosomonadaceae; genus Nitrosomonas; species Nitrosomonas sp. Is37. Next base: position 171,559 of record NZ_JAWJYP010000001.1, read on the forward strand.
ATGATCGAAGAAATCGATAAGCTACCGAATAATTACACTCGTTGGCTCAAAGATAAAACCATCTTAAAGCAGATTGATACCGAGTGGGTAAAGATCATTACACCCCACTTGGACCGTCACAACGATTGCTTGCAAATTTATGCCCGCAAGGAAGGCAACGGATATGTGCTTACAGATGATGATTACATTATTAATGATCTGGCCAATTCTGGCTGTCCGCTTGATACCCCAAAGCGCCAGGAGCTATTGAAAACGACATTAGCTGGATTTGGAGTTCAGATGGATCAGGAGCAATTAATCGTTCATACAACACCAGAGAACTTTTCTTTAAAAAACATAATATTATCCAAGCTATGCTATCGGTAAATGATCTTTTTTATCTGGCATCACCCTATGTTGCTAGTTTATTTGTAGAAGATGTTACCAATTGGCTTGAACTATCGGATATTCGCTATACACCAAACATCAAATTCACGGGTAAAAGTGGCTACGATCATATGTTTGATTTTGTGATTCCTAAGTCCCGCAAACAGCCAGAGCGAATCGTGCAAGCTGTATCCAATCCTAAGAAAGACTCTGCAGAAGCATTGGTTTTCAAGTGGCTAGACACAAAAGAGACTAGAGCATCAGACTCCCGTCTTTTCGCTTTTTTGAATGACACTAATATCAATGTCTCGCTGGCTGTAATTGATGCTTTGAAGAATTATGATCTTGAGCCGGTTCTCTGGTCACAAAGGGAGCAAGCCAAAGAGCTTCTAGCAGCATAAGCGGAAATTAATATTTTCACTTCCATCGGTGATAATAATGCCTACCAACTCAGAATCATTGCATTGAAAGTCCAGCTAACGTAGAATTTATACTGATCCGCTTCTGAGACTGTTATCAGTCAATCAAATCCCCTCACAAGCCTCAGCCGCAATCGCCAGTTTGCGATAGCGTGTAAGCCAGGATAATAGAATGGAAGAAGTCAGGTTTTGTTGCTTGGCTTGATCGGCAGCGACCAATGCTCCTAGCATAATGGCACGGCCGCAGCTATCTCCGCCAGCGCGGATATTCGTTTTAATCGCAGTAGTGTAATCTGATGCGTGCTTGGCGATATGAAAGACGATGGGTAGTCCTTCCGTCACATGGCAAGCTAAACCAAAAGACTTTGCGGCAGATACGCTATCCAGCGTCTCCATGGCAAGTGCTTGCTCCAGTGTGGGCCTCAACACATCCCCGGCAACGACGAGAGCATCAGTCAAAGCCTGAATCATCGATTTGCCATTCAATATGCCTTGCAATGCAGTTGCCGCACAGCACGCTGCAGAAACGGCAATTTCATTATTATTGGTAATGCGTACTGCTTCTTTGACACGCTGCATAAGAGCATCATATGGCTCATGGTGAGTTGCAACCAGTGCGGGAATGGCAGCGAGTGCAGGCATTTGATCATCATCTGCACCGGATACTTCCGGGAAGCTTGCCATATCAAGCGGTAATAAAACCCGTAGAGTCTGGCGAGTAGGTGAGTCGATATAACCGACATATTCACCACCCGGTCCAAAATGAGTGCGAAATTCGAGCTGGTAAGCCGCACGATTAAATCCACCGTGTTTTGCCAAGTGTTTAAGCATTAACAGACATACTTCCCCATAACCCGAGGATTCCCCCGCCTGCTTATTGCCATGTGCAAAAAAGCCACTTGCCCCTGCATAATCGGCAGTATTGGGTTGGCGAAATACTAACTCCCCATTTTTTTCTATTTCTGCAATGCGCACTGGATCATAAAGCCAGTGCAGGCCAAGTGATGCTGCATCAGCGACGAGTGCGCCAAGAATGGCAGCAACATTAGGGTTGATTAGAATGTGTGTGTTCACCTATATGCTCCAGACTAGTTTAATGATTTATTACATTTCTAAATCAAATCTGACTTTGTCGGCTTCTCCTTGCCGTATTATTTATACTGTCTGCGGCTCGCCTTCGTGTCATCTTTGATTTTGAAATGGAATTATTTTTAATAAGAAGTCAAACTATCTTTTAGAATTTCGAGAGAATGCCATCCAACTGCTCCAAGCTGGTGTAGTGAATAATCAGATTGCCTGCCCCGCTTTTTCCAGGTTTAATGACGACATTGGCGCCCAGCTTGGAAGAAATGTCTTCCTGCAAGCGTAGCAAGTCACGATCTTGCTTGATCATTTTTTCTACAGGAGCTTGCTCGATGCGTTTGATCAGCTTTTCAGTTTCGCGTACTGACAATTGCTTGTGAGCAATTAAATTGGCGATTTCAACTTGTTTCGCAGCAGGTAAAACGAGCAGTGCACGTCCATGCCCCATATCGATTTTCTCTTGCATCATTAATTCTTGCACAGGCCCAGCCAGATTAAGCAGTCGTAGTAAATTTGAAATTGCGCTGCGTGAACTTCCCAGTGCCTCTCCTGCCGTTTGATGGGTCATACCAAACTCTTTGATGAGCCGCTGGATGCCCATGGCGGTTTCTAACGGGTTCAGATTTTCACGCTGGATATTCTCAATGAGCGACATCGCCAGCGCTGATTCATCCGGTACCTCACGAATGATTACGGGAACTTGGCTCAGCCCAGCCAGTTGCGCAGCGCGCCAGCGACGCTCACCTGCAATGATTTCATAACGTTCCGTAGTCACCGGACGCACCAGAATGGGTTGCATTACACCTTGTGCCTTGATGGATTCGGATAATTCCATCAGAGATGTTTGATCCATACTGGTACGGGGTTGGTATTTACCTGGTTGCAACAAATCGATTTCCAGATGCCGCAAGGATTCTACTAACGCATGATCGTCGTGGTTACCTGACAATAATGCGTCAAGCCCTCTTCCCAGACCTTTTATCTTAGCCATTTACTCTTAATTGCCTGCCTTTTTCTAATTTATCCCGAGAATCTAGCGTTTTAAGCTGCAGCGTCCATGATCTCTTTCGCAAGAGCAAGATAAGCTTGTGCCCCTTTCGATAATTTGTCATGAAATAAAACAGGCACACCAAATCCAGGTGCCTCTGCCAATCGGATGTTGCGGGGGATCACAGTGCGGTATACTTTTTTGCCAAAATGCTGTTGCAGTTGATCGGAAACCTGCTTTGCCAAAACGTTACGAGGATCAAACATGGTTCGTAACAAGCCTTCAATCTTAAGAATAGGATTAAAATTATGCCGCACCTTTCTGATAGTATTCACCAGATCGCTCAATCCCTCCAGTGCAAAGTATTCGCACTGCATTGGAATCACTACTGAGTGTGCTGCACACAGCCCATTCAGTGTCAGCAAATTGAGTGCCGGAGGGCAATCCATAAGAATAAAATCATATTCTTCCTTTACAGATTGAAGTGCTGCTTTGAGGCGTGCTTCCCTCTGCTCTAGATTGACCATTTCTATTTCAGCACCAGCCAGATCCTGATTGGCTGGAACCAAATCATATTTACCCGGCGTAGAGACTATCCGTACATCAACAATTGGTTGTTCACCCAGCAAGGCATGATAAACCGTATGTTGCAACTGGCGCTTATCGATGCCGCTCCCCATGGTAGTGTTTCCTTGCGGATCCAGATCTACTAAAAGTACACGTTTACCGGCTTCAACCAGACTTGCAGCTAGATTAATGCCCGTTGTTGTTTTACCGACCCCTCCTTTTTGATTGGCGATCGCAAGAATTTTCACCACCGTGTCTACTCCTTAATCTCGATTTTCGAGATCTGGCTTAATGACAATCAGATGCCGCGCCGCTCTCAGCCCAGGCACCATGACACGTAATACTTTTTCAACTTCAAATTGCTCAGGTAATTGCATCAGCTCCGCATCGGGAAATCTGCCCTTCATCGCGATCAATCTGCTTTTGCCATTCTTGGTACATAAATGCGCTGCAGATTTGACAAAAGTAAGCAGATCAGCAAAAGCCCGAGAAATTACCGTATCGAATTTCTCGGAGGGAAAGAAGCGTTCAGCACGCTCACAAACCACCTCGACATTTTTCAACGCTAATTCAATGCAAGCCTGTTTTAAAAAAGCAGCTTTCTTCTGATTACTTTCAATCAAGGTCAAATGCCAATCAGGTCGGGCAATTGCCAACGGAATACCAGGAAGGCCCGCGCCAGCGCCGACATCAGCATGATGAGTCCCACTAATAATAGGGAGCAACGTTAGGCTATCGAGCACATGCTTGGTCACCATTTCTTCTAGTTTACGCACTGCGGTCAGATTATGGATACGATTCCATTTATCCAGAAATAGGATATATTGTGCCAAGTGAGTGCTAACCCGCTCCCGCTCTTCAGACAAACCAACCTCAAGTTTATTAAGACCTTCCAGTAGCTGCTTTTCTATGCTCATATTTTTATTTTATTTCCGATAACACGAAACCACGCTTCAAATGGACCAGTAACAGGGAAATAGCCGCAGGCGTAATACCAGAAATTCGCGCCGCATGACCGATCGTCTCAGGTTTATGCTGATTTAGCTTTTGTTGTACTTCGCTAGAAAGACCGCGCACACTCCGGTAATCAATGTCTTTTGGCAAGCTCGTCATTTCATAGGCAGTATGGCGTGCGACTTCTTGTTTCTGGCGCTCAATGTACCCTTCATATTTAACATTGATTTCCACTTGTTCAGTAACTTTCTCATCGGCAATACCACCTTCTACGCTTAGCATCGCTATTAATCCCGTATAAGTCACATCCGGGCGACGTAACAATTCGTACAATGAATATTCTTTTTCAATAGTCTTACCAAGCACGCTTATTAAATCCGCCTCTGGCAACATACCAGGACGCACCCATATATTTCGTAATCTTTCTTGCTCAGTTTCAATGGCCTCACGTTTAAACATGAACGCTTGCCAGCGCGTTTCGCTGACTACCCCTAACCGATAGCCTATTTCTGTCAATCGCATATCTGCATTATCTTCTCGTAGCTGTAAACGATATTCTGCACGACTGGTAAACATGCGATAAGGCTCCGTCACGCCACGAGTTATCAGATCATCCACTAAGACGCCCAGATAGGCTTCGTCACGGCGTGGGTACCATGCTTCGCGTCCCTGCACTTTAAGACTGGCATTTAATCCAGCCAGTAATCCCTGCGCAGCCGCTTCCTCATAACCTGTTGTCCCATTAATTTGACCCGCAAAAAACAGCCCCTCAATAGCACGGGTTTCTAGTGAGCTTTTAAGTGCGCGTGGATCAAAATAATCATATTCGATAGCATAACCAGGGCGGGTAATATGAGCATTTTCCAATCCCTTGATCGAGCGTACCAAATTAACTTGCACGTCATAAGGCAGGCTGGTCGAAATACCATTAGGATACACTTCATGTGTATCCAGTCCTTCAGGCTCAAGAAAAATTGTATGCGAATCTCTATCAGAAAAGCGAACGATTTTGTCTTCGATTGATGGGCAGTAACGTGGCCCTATCCCTTCTATCTTTCCTGTAAATAAAGGTGAGCGATCCAGGCCATCGCGAATGATGTCGTGCGTCTGACGATTCGTGCGTGTAATCCAGCAAGATATCTGGCGTGGATGCTGCGCCACATTGCCCAGAAACGAAAATACCGGCACAGGGTCGTCACCAGGTTGTTCCTGCAGCAAAGAATAATCAATACTGCGCCCATCGATACGCGGAGGTGTACCGGTTTTGAGACGCCCTACCGGTAATTTTATCTCACGCAGTCGCTGAGCAAGACTGATTGAGGGCGGATCACCTGCTCTGCCAGCTTGAAAATTATTATTACCCACATGCGCCAATCCAGCCAGAAAGGTACCGGTTGTCAAGATGACTGCTCGTGCAAAGAATTTAACGCCCAGTTGGGTAACTACTCCCACAACCCGATCACCTTGTAATACCAGATCATCTACTGCCTGTTGAATCAACCACAAGTTGGGCTGATTCTCCAGACGCCTGCGAATAGCCTGCCGATAAAGTACGCGATCAGCCTGAGCCCGTGTCGCACGCACAGCAGGGCCTTTACTTGAATTAAGCGTTCGGAACTGTATTCCCGCCTCGTCAATGGCCTCAGCCATCACGCCACCCAAGGCATCGATTTCCTTGACTAAATGCCCTTTGCCTATGCCACCTATGGATGGATTACAGGACATCTGCCCTAACGTTTCGAGATTATGGGTAAGCAGCAATGTTTTCTGTTCCATGCGAGCAGCCGCTAGCGCTGCCTCTGTTCCTGCATGACCGCCACCTACCACGATAACATCAAAGTTTTCAAAAAAGCTCATAAATGTGCGTTGTAAAACCAGTAATCAAATCACTGCTTAATTCTAAGCCATTCAGCATTATTATTCATAAAAAGTTAAGCCTTGGAAATAATATGTTTCACGTGAAACATTATTTGTTGATCTATATCAAACTGAAACTCATTTAGATCAAAAATCAGGCAAAATACTCCGCTACCTCACTCCACCTAAATCCCGAAAATTAGAGTTATCTATGGTCATTCAAGTGACACGAAAATTCTTGAATTGCCATGGATCACTTTTATCCAAATCTTCTTCAAACAATTCACCTCGCCCTTTAAGTGGCGTCCAGTCACTATACTGCGCAACCATTTTCCCCAAGTAAGGGGCTGCCACTTTCTGGATGTCTTCAAAAGGCATTTCATCAGGCTCAATGATGCCCGCTTCCTGGTTTTTCATAGCCCAGATTACCCCCCCCAACACGCCTGCCGCTACTTGCAAGCTAGTGGCATTATTGTAAGGAGCAAGCTTCCGCGCCTCATGAATGGACAATACCGAACCATACCAATATATCCCCTTGGAATGCCCCATCAATAACACCCCAAGCTGATCGGCACCATCATAAATATCATCCATAGGCAAACGAGTTTTTGATTGCAGCTTTAAATTCTTTCCATTGAATTCGTGTACCGACAAAACGGCGGCATCACAAGGATGATACGCATAATAAACGGTTGGACGGTAGCAAAGCTTATTTCCATCTTTGACTGTTAAATAGTCTGCAATGGAAATGGATTCATTATGAGTAATCAAAAAACCGCGATAAGCGCCTTCAAGCGGAGTCCAGCCATAAACCTGTGTTTGAACACCCGGCCGTTCCAAATAAATAGCAGCATCACAACCAAAACCATGACGTCTTCCATCAGATGGTTTATGCTTTTCATGGCTTCCCCACCCCAACTCCGCAGGCTGTATTCCTTCAGAGACAAAGCCATCAATTGACCATGTATTAACAAACTCATCAATCCGTTTCGGTGGATTGATTGCTTGCGTATCACGCTCTGCGCATTGGATAACAGAAATATTTAGCATTTGTGCTAATTTTGCCCATTGATCCCGCGTTTCTGGGGTCTCTAAATTTACCCCGATATCATGCGCGATATTGAGAAGCGCCTGCTTAACCCAATGAGAAACAAGACCAGGATTAACGCCATGACAAAGAATGGCTGTTGGACCACCTCCTAATTTTCGACGGAGCGCCAACGCTTTTTCACGTGACCCATAGTTAGAGCGCTCAGAAAGCGATAAACTGGCATTAGCATAGTCACCCATCCAAGGCTCAATGCAGGTATCAAGATAAAGCGCACCTCGTGTGTGACATAATTCAATCAACGCCAGACTGGATACATTAACAGATACATTAAGCAAAAAATCACCAGGCTCTAGGAGGGGGCCAAGTATCTGACGATAATTCAGCGGTGTAAGCAGATTAACCTCAAATGAGATATTCTGACTTTCTGCTTCAATTCTGCCCCTTTCATCTGCAGCAATAATCCTAATCTGAGCAGATAAAATATCAACATGCCTTAATAGTAAGGGAAGAAATCCCTGTCCAACACTCCCAAAGCCGATAAATATAAATTTCCCATTAAATTTGAATAGCTTTTCATTAACCATTAGCTTAATCTTTTCTTAATAATTTTTCTTCTTTTATAATTTACCTAGTTGAAGTTATCATTATGAAGTTATCATTAGCAATAGTTACATTTACAAAAGCAATCAAATCAATTGTGGGTTAAAGTTTACAAATTATTAATATTATGAGCAAACCAACTATAGACAATTATGAATCTGAGCATACCAAATTTATGCGAGAATTATTTGCAAAAAGACCGCACCTGATCGAGCAGCAAAAGGAAGCTCGCGCTATTTGGTGGGATAAGAAAGTGAATCAAGAAGAACTTAAGCGTTTTAACGAGTCGGAAGTTCCGCAAAAGAGTTATGTTTATTTCGATTGGCTACAGAAATAGATTAAAAAGATAAAAAACCTTCTTATTCTTCAATAATATATGTTTACCAGCAACTGAAACTAATTCATAAGTTAGTATGGGACCAAAGTTGTTTTTGCGCTTTGATTGTGGAAAATCACGAGGATAAAGCCATTTGGAAGACATACCATTACCTATATTACTTGTAGTATTAATTTTATTACTAATTTTATCTGGTTTCTTTTCTCTTTCTGAAACCAGCATGATGGCAATTAATCGCTATCGCTTGAAGCATCTTGCCAAACAGGGGCATCGTGGCGCTCGCTTAACGACTCAATTGCTAGTCAATACCGACAAATTGCTCGGTGTCATCTTGCTTGGAAATAATCTGTTGAATACAGCTGCTGCGACACTGGTTGCAGTAATCATTTCTATATTCTTTGCGCACAATGATTTGGCTCTGCTTATCGGCACAATATGTGTGACACTGGCAATATTGATATTCAGCGAAATTACGCCCAAAGTTATTGCCGCTGCCTATCCAGAGAAAGTTGCATTACCGGCAAGCTATGTATTAACACCATTACTAAAAATTTTCTATCCTGCAGTTTGGTTTGTTAATCTTTTCGTCCAAGGACTTTTAATCCTCTTTCGCCTGAAACTTAAGGAAAATACAAGTCATAAAATCGGTCCAGAAGAACTTAAAATGCTTGTTCTGGAAGCAGGTCATTTCATCCAGAAGAAACATCAAAGCGTACTGATTAATCTGGTTGATCTTGAAACCGTTACCGTTGACGATGTCATTGTGCCACGAGGTCAGATTGAAGCCATCGATCTGGAGGGTGATGATGAAGCCATCCATGATCAACTGCTGACTTGCCACCATACTCGATTGCCGGTATATCACGGACATCTTGATAATGTTGTCGGAATCATTCACGTACGCAAAATATTCAATCAAATGAGAGGTGGAAAAATTACTGCGGCAATACTTGAGAAAGTTATGCAGGAGCCTTATTTCATTCCTTCTGGCACACCCCTGTTTTCACAATTGCAACTATTCCAGGAAAATCGGAAACGAATAGGTTTGGTTGTTGATGAGTATGGTGAGTGGATAGGATTAGTAACCTTGGAAGATATTCTTGAGGAAATTATTGGTGAATTTACAACACACCCACCTACTCAGACTAGCACGTTCATTCGGCAGCCAGATGGTAGTATAATTGTTGAAGGAAGTATTTTATTGCGTGACCTTAATCGAAAGCTTGGATTGCATTTGCCTTTAGATGGACCCAAAACTTTAAACGGTTTGATTTTGGAACATTTTCAGGATATCCCCGAGGCAGGAATTGGATTAAATATAGCTGGATATCCCATGGAAATTATTCAAACAAAAAATCAAGCGGTCAAAGTTGTCCGTATTTATCCGGCTTTGCCAAAGTCTGGGTTAAGCGAATAAATCCAAACAGATTTTTCTTTATCGCAAATCTATATTTGCAATTTAAAATTTTAAGCGCTCATAGCTCAGTGGATAGAGTACCGCCCTCCGAAGGCGGGGGTCACACGTTCGAATCGTGTTGGGCGCGCCATCAGTTACTCGCTACTAAAGCTACTAATTCCATTTCTAAATCAAACATGACGCGAAGGCGAGCCGTAGACAGTATAAAAATAATACGGCAAGGAGAGCCGACAAAGTCATGTTTGATTTAGAAATGGAATGAATACTGAATAATAACTATCTATTCAACGCATAATTAAGAAAAGCATAAGCCAACCAGCCTTCTGATTCGAAGTCAGCTTGCTTATGCTTGATAAAACGGACTATTGCCGGTTCTCAATTCGTTTGTACCAAGTATCATATACTTCATCAGGCCATAAAGACTTAATCCAGACGAGAATATCATCAATTTCCTGTTCTGTGAGTTTACCTTCCCAGCCAGGCATACGCCCTTCTCCGGGAGGTCCGCCCTTTAAAATAAAACGTTTCAATTCCTCAGTCGAATGATGCCAGGCATGCGCCGTGCCATCCAAAGGAGGCGGTGGGTATCGCCCGTTTTCCAGTGGCTTTCTCCAATCGGGTGTTGCTTCAGCATTTGATCCATGACAAACAGCACAATTCTTCCGGAAAATTGCCTGCCCTCGAGCAATCTGGGCGGTATCAAAATTTCGCTCAACTATTTCAGTCTGACCCTGCTGGATCTGCTGCAGAAGCTTATTGGCAGTAGAAATAGAATCTGTACAGCCTGACATTAAAATAAATCCACTTATCGCTAATGTCAGCAGCAAATATTTTTTCTTTCCAAGCCTCATAAGAATTTAAAAAACAGGAAGCCTTAAGTTTTAATAGCAGAATTATCCGATTTTACTTATAGCTTTTTTATTTAGCGGGATAGCTGCTGTAAACGGTGGCATCACCTCGTTGATCGCCTTTTTGTTTGACCAAAAGTACATCGTAAGGGTCACTACGCGTACCTTCCATACCTGGAGAACCATGGGGCATATCAGGAACTGCCAGACCAACTGCTTCAGGGCGTTCTCGAAGAAGCCGTTTGATATCTCGCGCAGGAACATGACCTTCAATGGCATAGCCGTTGACCAAGGCGGTATGGCAAGAGCCTAAAGAAGGAGAGATGCCTGCGCGCGCTCTTGCCTCTTTATTACCAACATCATGTGAATTGACAATAAACCCATTATCTCTCAGATGATCAATCCATTTTGAGCAACAACCACATGTCGGGCTTTTATAAACTTCAACTGTTTCAGCAGCAAAAGTCGAAAATGCTGTCAATGCTAATGCACCAGCCACCATTGATTTCAACAAAAATCTGTTAATTTCTATTCTCATTTCATCTCCACATATATCTTGCCGCGCATCTGTTTGAAATGTCCAGGATAACCACAAGCAAAGTTAACTATACCACTTTCTGTAAAGTGCCATACGAGCTCTTTTTGCTCGCCTGGCAGCATATCAACGTAATTAGGATCATCACTGATGAAGCCAGGGTTTGAACGCATCATTTTGGCATGTTTTTTTAAATTTTCCATTGTATCAATGACCATTTCATGTCGTCTCATACCTTCATTCTTAACAAGAAATCTGATAGTCTCACCTTGCTTCACATTAATCTTGGAAGGTAAAAAACGATTATCCATTGTCTTTATTTCTATCATGCGTGTCACATTGGCAGGATCACCTAGCTTACCAATGACTGTAGGATTTGTACTATGGTGATTGTGATTCAAATCAGCAGATACACTCACCACCCAGAACATCAAAATCGAGAAGAATACCGCTACGAGCTTCTTCATATAATTCTGCCCTTTGTGCCTCCTATGATACAAAACAGTCATTTTAAATCCAATTGTTAGAATGCGTTACTGTTTTATTGTTCCGGCTGTTAAACTATTTAGTCTGTTGCGACAATGGCAATATAACCAATAAGGTATTTTAGAACTTTCACACCTACGACATTTCTCATGATGGAACCCTTATCCAAAAAAGTGCAATATAACACCAACAAGCTTCGTAAACGATTACGTCGCCTGGTAGGGACGGCTATCGCTGATTTTAATATGATCGAACCTGGCGACCGAGTAATGGTGTGTTTATCGGGTGGAAAAGACAGCTATGCTCTGCTCGATATTTTGCGCAATCTCCAGGCCCATGCTCCCTTGGATTTTGATCTGATTGCCGTCAACCTGGATCAGAAGCAACCTGGTTTCCCTGAGCATGTATTACCTGAATATCTCACTCAAATTGGCATGCCATTTCGCATTGTTGAGCAGGATACCTATAGTGTAGTCAAGCGAGTTATTGCTGAAGGAAAAACAACATGTAGTTTATGTTCCCGTTTGCGTCGTGGCGTACTCTATCGTGTAGCAACTGAATTAGGTGCCACTAAAATAGCTTTGGGTCATCATAGAGATGACATACTCGAAACTTTTTTCCTCAACATGTTTTATGGTGGCAAGCTCAAAGCAATGCCACCTAAGCTAATTAGTGATGACGGCCATCATATCGTAATTCGTCCACTGGCCTATTGCAAAGAAAAAGATCTGGCTGCTTACGCTGAAATTGAGAATTTTCCAATTATTCCCTGTAACTTGTGTGGCTCCCAGCCAAATATGCAGCGCCAGGTGATCAAAGAAATGATGCAACAATGGGATAAAAAATTCCCAGGAAGACTTGAAACAATGTTTACGGCACTGCAGAATGTGCAATTATCTCATTTAGTAGACAGCGCGCGCTACGATTTCAAAGGACTCAAACCAGATGGTAGCCCCGTTGCTGATGGGGACAAAGCTTTTGATGAGGAAATATTTGAACCACCCATTGCAGAACTCCTCCCCTTTACCAAAAATAGTTTAAACGAAATAGAAAATGATTAAACTGCCATTACTAACGCTTAAACTTGAATTTTCTGAAAATGACTGGCGGAACAAACTTAAAAGTTATAACTACTAAAAACGCAAATACCACATAACTTGCTGTGAGTACGCCTTCAGGAAAATCATAATATAACATTCGATGTAACCAATACTGTATAAAGCTTCGTTCTGCTTCGATTCCACGCAGCTCATACTCCCACCTCGTCAGTGGACAAATAATACCTATCAGCGACTCACCCACAACAAACAATATGGCTGCAAGATGGGTGAGTCGAAATACAAGACTCCGGACAAATTTTAAGTGCAGCCAGGCGCCAATCCAAATAAGAGGAAGACTGCCAACAACGAATAACACGAACAAAAAATGAATAGCCAATATGATGTCGGCCAACTGCATTCTTTACAAAAATTTATAGCAAGGATTTCAGTATTTTTTCGACTTTATCCATGTGAATGCGACCTAAATGGGTATCAACAATTTCTCCAGAACGATTGATCATCACTGTATAAGGTAACGCACCTTGCGGATTGCCCATTGCCTCTGCTAGTGAAAAAGCATCAAGATCTCCCACTACGACAGGATAATTAATAGCAAACTCTTTACTAAACGCTTCTACCCTTTCTTTTTGATCGATAGCAATGCCTACTAGGATCAATCCCTGTTCACGAAATTTATCTTGTGTTTCAATAAATTCTGGTATTTCTTCACGACAGGGTGCACACCAGGTAGCCCAGAAATTTACGAGCAGCACATTTCCGCGCCATTGAGAGAAAGACTGCGTATTGCCTTCGATATCCGGCAGACTAGCAGCAAAGAACGCTTCTGCACCCGCTTGCTTTTCAGTGCTGCTCAACTGTGAGGTCACCTGGTGGGCCTTGAATATAAATCCTGCAGCTATCGCCCCGAAAGCGATAGCAACATAAAGCATCAGCTTGCCTAACTTTGACATGCAATCTTTTCCCTTGTTGATAAAATAAACGTTAAGACAGTTGAACTAGATCAATACCGCATCCAATACAGTAAGGAAATCTTCCTTATTGAGATAGCCAATAATTTTGATGTTCGGTACCTCGTTCCCTTGACGGTCAAGAAATAGAATTCCCGGTGGACCAAACAGTTTGAAACGTTTCAGTAGCGCTGCATCATCCGTCGTTCCAGCAGTCACATCTACTTGCAATAAAACCACATCTCTCAACCGCGCCTGCACTTTCGTATCAGTAAATGTGAAGCGCTCCATTTCCTTGCAGGAAATACACCAGTCGGCATAAAAATCCACCATGATGTATTTGTTTCTCGACTGCTGGATAACCTCTTCAAGCTCAGCAATCGTTTTTATCCGCTGAAACGGCAGATGGCTAGCTTGATCAAATCCCACTGGTTGCACCGCTTCATTATTCCCGACACTGGCGATACTCAATTTTGAGAGTGGCTGCAGAATATCCCGGCTGCCAGACAATACACCGATCAAAAGGGCAACCCCAGTCAGTAACGCAATGACTCCTATACCTTTAAGAAGTTTTCTGGAACCAGATACTCTTTCAGGTAACGGATCGATCGCATGCAGATAAATCGCTGAAATGATAAGTAGTGCTGACCACAATAACATATGAACGACCTCAGAAACCACTGGTGATATCAACCAGATAGCGACTGCCAGTAACAGTACACCAAAAAACTGCTTGATTGATTCCATCCATGCGCCTGATTTGGGTAACAGCGCACCTGCTGAAGCACCTAATAATAACAGCGGTACACCCATACCCAATGCCATCATAAATAATGCCGACCCACCCAGTACGACATCGCGGGTTTGACTGATATAGAGCAGTGCACCTGCAAGGGGAGCAGCTACACAAGGACTCACGATCAAGGCAGACAATGCCCCCATGCCAAATACCCCAGATAAATGCCCGCCTCTCAAGTGACCTGCTTCCTCTGAAAGCTTGCTCTGGAGGAAACTGGGCAATTGCAATTCATAAAAACCAAACATCGAAAAAGCCAGCATGACAAAGATCAGCGCAAAAGTACCTAATACCCAGGCATTTTGTAAGGCAGCAGATAGCATAGCACCTGACAACCCAGCGGCAATGCCTGCAATGGCATAAGCTATCGCCATTCCCAGAACATAAGCCAACGCAAGAACAAAGCCGCGCCGTTTAGTAAGATGCTGACTTCTATTAGCAATGATGCCCGATAAAATCGGAAACATAGGAAAAACGCATGGCGTAAAAGCAAGCAGCAAACCTATGCCAAAAAAACCAGTCAATATCAACCAGAAATTACCACTCGCAAACATTTGCTCGATTTTGTAAGACTCAGTCTCAATTGCAGGCAATCCGGCAGGTGTTTGAAACAATTCAGCAGCTGCATCCACATTCGCAGCTGTTGCGCTACCACTAATCGTTTCAGCAACCGTATTCAAAGCTGCTTTGATTGCCGGCAGGGTGATATCCCTTTCTTTTTTGATCGGCGCATAGCATACGCCTACCGGCTCATTACAACCCTGATAAGTTGCGGCAAAAGAAAGCTGGTTTTCTGAAGATGGTTCTCGCCTTAAGGAAATAATTGCCTGGACAGGTTGATAGTAAACTTCCGTTTTACCAAAGGTCAGATCCTCCTTCATCTTGCCGGGTGGTAATGTAATTTTTTCTATGTAGATGCCATCACTTTTCGGCTCAAAGGCAATTTTGTCACGATAAAGATAGTAATCTTTTGCAGGAATAAGATTGGCAATGAGCGTGTGTTCATCACGCACCTCGATTGAAAACTTAAATGCCTCATCGGGGGGTAGCAACTCCTGTTCTGCTTGCCCAAAGCTAGCACCTAATTTCTGCAAGATCGATAACACACTGGAGCGCTTTTCTTCTTCGGCGACCACATTTGTGCTAATAAGACAAAATAAAATCAGAAAAAATTGAATTAAACGCATAGCTGGCTCAAATTTGTTTTTTAATATTGTCAATTCAAAAATGATCGGTTACCTCATCAGCAACCCACTGCATATATGCTGGCAATCCTATCTTTACAGGGACTGCAATAATCTCAGGGAGTTCATAAGGGTGCATAGTTTTGATGATTTTTTCCACCATGGCATAATGTTCCGCCAATGTTTTGATTAAGACAGGTACTTCATTGCTTATTTCAGTCTCTCCCTGCCACCGGTATACTGAAGTGGATTCAGCCAAAATATTAATGCACGCTGCAGCCCTACTTTCAACGAGTTTTTGAGCAAGCGTTAACGCGCTTGCTTTGTCAGGAAAATTGGTAATAACAAGTATAACTTCCATTTATCTTCTTACACACAGTAAGTTCAAAAATCTTTTATACTAAACTCAAATTACTTTGACTAAACAGAAACCTATCAGATTTTATAATAATTGATAGAAATTAATATATGAGATAACCCCATATGATTAAAAGATTATTTTTATTAATTCAATTCCTTTCCTTGATTGCACCTGTTGGTATCTTCTTCACGTATATCATAATGGATGAAGGCGATCAATTCACTTATGAGCATTACTGGGTGACAGGGATGAGTTTTATTCCTTTTTTATTTACGCTGTTATTAAAGAGCATATTTTTGGGTACTAATAAATAATAACATTCTGACAAAACAGAAAATTAATAAATCCAATGTTTGAAGGAGCTTAAAGAAACAACAAGTAGAAATGATCTTTTAATAACCTATCAATGCGTTATTAAAAAATAGATAATTATAAATTTTCGCAAATACTACATCTTACTATCTGAACTCAAATTGATATTTATTGATTTAACAAAATTAAGTTTAATTTAATGAATTAATTTATACCAGTAAGTTTGGCATATCGCATTGTTATCATAAGTGATAACCCAAAATTTCATTTAGTTTGTTCAAAACTATCTCATCTTCACATTTTATTTAGCTTAAGTAATGTACTTTATACAAAAGCTAAGATCTAAATAAGCAAAAACAGAGAAGGAATTTATTAATGCAACAATTTTTACTGGCCAGGTTTATGCTGATATTTATTACTCTCTGGCCTCATATGACTGTCGCTAATCCAGCTTTAGCTGATTATGATCATTGCTTAAAAATTTCTGTACAAAATAGCAATCAAAAACATGAATTGAGAAAGCAGTGCAATGATGCCTCTTCTGATGACAATTCAAATGTGATAACGCTTCCCTCTGACGCAATGAATAAACTCAAGATTAATGCTGGTTTCGGTTGGGGAATCTTTAATGGCAGCATTTACAACGGTAATAAAGATTACGCTATCGAACAAGTCATTATCAAGCTGATCCCCTCGCAGATAGTAGGTACATCTTCTGAAATACCGCTTAAAACGAAGGAATACACTATCGATTTGACAGTACTGCCCTTATCCAAAGGCGCACTTTCAATGTTTTTAGATTCGGATGGTACACAAGAATTCGAATGGCGCTTAGTCAATATTCTTGGACGAAAGATAAATACAAATTGACAGCATTTCTCCTGCTACCTCATTTTTAATTCGCCATTTTCATTTTATTTCTTTACAACGGAGGGAAGTTCTATGTTTATTAAAAAGTTATTCGAGTAGCAAAAGCATTACTGATCTGCTAGGACTAAAGATTATGTAATTTATAGCCGCTCATATCACTTGGGCGGAGAATAATTTACGCAGATTAAGAAAAAGATAAGTGAGAGGCTTAGCTCACTAAACTTTAACCAAATAGCTTTTACTTTTATATTTATATTGTATCGGCTCAATTAAAGCTATTTACGATGCAAGGCATTGATTTTATATGCAAATGAATTTTAATATTTAAATGAGCCTTTATTTTTATAAATTCTTTTGATACAGAGGGCCTTATGATGTTTACTAAAGTTTTATTAATTGTCGCACTAAGTTTCAGTATTTCCTGTTTCGCAGCAGACACGACAAAAAATACATCCAATTCATCCAATTCATCCAATTCATCAACAGACTCAAATAATCTGATACTGCCAACACAGCAATCTGATTCATCAACTAAAAAAGAAACCTCAGAATCATCAAAAGAAACCGATTCAGGATCAGGACAAGAATCAGCCAATCCAAAACAGCAATCGCCAATGGTTGATTACTGTAGAACACATACTTGTTAATCTAATAATTAGTTATAGTTGGAGCGATCAATGAAAAGAAATAAAATATTAAATAATTTCCTATCTGCAATTATTGCATCCTGCGCAACAAGTGCTTTTTCAGCACCTCCTCATTTTGATCATGGAGAGCAAGCAACATGGTGGGCCATTGAAGATACCTCTCAAGAGGTACCGCTAAGATTTCCCTTTGCAGAATGCGGCGTAGGGCAGCATCAATCTCCTGTCGATTTGGGCTCTGCAATAATTGGTGAGACCCAGCTTAATCCGATGGAAATTTTGTATCCCATTGATACTAAACCAGTTTTCTTCAATACCGGTCATGCGGCACAAGTCAATACATCGACTAATTACCCCGGTGCACTTAAGATTGGAGAGGAATCTTTCCCGTTAATCCAATTGCATTTTCATGAGCCTAGCGAACATGTCGTGGGTGCTACAAGATTTCCAGCTGAATTGCACTATGTTCATGTTAAAGAGGATGGCAGACTTGTCGTTTTGGCGGTTGCGATCAACATAGGGGAAGAAAACTCAACATTCCAAACAATTCTAGATAACACACCTCATGCTTCAGGAGAAAAAAACGAAAATTCCGGCTTGCAATTCAACCCTGCAGCATTACTACCAACACTTGATCAACCAATCAAATACTTTACCCTGGCCGGATCTTTAACAACGCCGCCCTGTAGTGAAGGTGTTCAATGGTACATTCTACCAAGAGCGATCACTATTTCAGAAGCACAGCTTAATCAACTAAAAAGCTTCTACACTGATAATAATCGCTTACCTCAAAATTTAAATGGACGATCTTTATTAACAACACAATAATCCTTACCACTAGTTTTGCAGATATCTCAGAACTGAGTAATCGGGTTGTTGTTGAGAAGCAGTGATCCTAAACGGCAGTTTGGTGAAAGCCAAACTGCCGGAAATTTTTTAAATCACAATGACGACTTCACTGTCATAAATCAGGTAATCGTCAAATGCTCAATACCTTCATTGATGTTTTTGTGTTGCGCTTCTGAACTGTGCAGTTTGATTTGCAAGCGCAATTCATTCATGGAATCTGCATTTCTCAGCGCATCCTCATAACTGATCAGGCCAGCCTCGTAAAGCTCAAATAACGCCATATCAAAAGTTTGCATGCCGAGCTCTCGCGATTTCTTCATGATCTCTTTGATTTCATGTACCTCACCTTTAAAAATCAGATCTGAAATCAATGGGGAATTCAGCATCACCTCAATAGCTGCCACTCGCCCTTTTCCTTCTTTCTTGGGAATCAACCGTTGCGCGATCAATGCTCTCAAATTTAATGATAAATCCATCAGCAGCTGCGCTCGTCGTTCTTCCGGGAAGAAATTAATAATGCGGTCAAGCGCCTGATTGGCACTATTGGCATGCAGTGTTCCCATGCATAAATGGCCTGTCTCAGCAAAAGCAATTGCATGTTCCATCGTTTCACGATCACGAATCTCACCAATCAAAATGAGATCGGGTGCCTGGCGCAATGTATTCTTTAGTGCTGCTTCCCAAGAATTAGTATCCACACCAACTTCCCGTTGCGTGATGACGCAGTTAATATGCTCATGCACATATTCAACCGGGTCTTCAATGGTGATGATATGGCCATAGCTATTCTGATTCCGGTGACCGATCAGGGCGGCAAGCGATGTCGATTTGCCTGAGCCGGTACCTCCTACAAAAATAACCAGGCCACGCTTGCTCATCACCACATCTTTTAGCACAGGTGGCAAACCCAAATCATCAAATTTTGGAATTTGTGTGGTAATCGTGCGGATCACGAGACCAACTCGCTGTTGTTGGATAAAAGCATTTACACGAAATCGTCCGATTCCTGGTGGATGAATGGCAAAGTTGCACTCCTTGGTCGCTGCAAACTCTGCTGCCTGCTTGTCATTCATGATGGCACGAGCAAGTTGCGCAGTGTGCTGTGGGGAGAGCTGCTGCTGAGATACGGGCGTCATTTTCCCGTCAATTTTAAAAGCAGGCGGGTAGCCCGCTGTGATAAACAAATCGGAAGCCTTTTTGCTGAGTATTAAACGCAGCAAATCATGCATAAATTTTATTGCCTGCTCTTGTTCCATGATAAATTCTTAAACCCTTTCCTATTAGGCACATCAACCTCGAAAATTGTCCTTGTTCATTGCTTTGGCTCTTGCCTCCGCAATGGAAACGACATTGCGCTTCATCAGATCAGCCAAGTTTTGATCGAGTGTCTGCATTCCAACACCCTGACTGGTCTGAATAGTTGAATACATTTGCGCCACTTTTCCTTCCCGAATCAGATTACGGATGGCAGGGGTACCAATCATGATTTCATGCGCTGCGACCCTGCCAGTTCCATCTTTAGTTTTCAACAATGTCTGAGAAATCACTGCCCGCAGTGATTCAGATAACATGGCTCGTACCATTTCCTTTTCTTCAGCCGGGAAAACGTCGATAACACGATCGATCGTTTTGGCCGCGGAACTGGTGTGCAGAGTGCCAAACACCAAATGACCTGTTTCTGCCGCGGTCATCGCCAGGCGAATCGTCTCTAAATCACGCATCTCACCTACTAAAATAATGTCCGGATCTTCCCGCAAAGCAGCGCGCAATGCATTAGCGAAACTATGCGTATCTCTCCCGACTTCGCGTTGATTGATCAAGCATTTTTTACTTTCATGAACGAACTCGATCGGATCCTCGAGTGTTAAAATATGACCATACTGATTCTCATTAATATCATTGATCATCGCAGCCAATGTGGTTGACTTACCAGAACCGGTTGGACCTGTCACCAGCACTACACCACGAGGTTGCTGTGCAATTTCTGCAAAAATTTTGGGTGCTTTAATCTGTTCCAGTGTTAACACATTTGAGGGAATCGTCCGCATTACTGAGGCTGCACCACGATGGGTATTGAATGCATTTACCCGAAAACGCGCAAGATTAGGTACAGCAAAAGAAAAATCGCATTCCAGATGCTCTTCATAGAATTTGCGCTGACTATCGTTCATGATGTCATAAATCATATCATGGACGTCTTTATGCTCCATTGCTGGCAAATTGATGCGCCTGACATCCCCATGCACGCGAATCATTGGCGGCATACCGGCAGACAAATGCAAATCAGATGCATTATTCTTGACCACAAAGGCAAGTAGTTCTACTATGTTCATTTATGTCCCTAGATACTATGTACTATGAATAGGTAATACTGGTCTACACAAGCTTTTCTCTGGTTTTCCAGCTGAAAGTAAAAGCCTGTTTGTTCATAACGGTAAGGATAAATAAAAATTGAGAAGATATTAGGTAACTGATAGTTAACCTTGTCCAGCGTTACTTTTCCCAACTCGCACTATTTCATTGTTTTTTCATTGCCATTAATAAATCATGACGACAATTGCCACACGTCTGCAAGCAATTAAATCCCGTATTGCAGAAGCTGCCAGGAATGCAGGACGACAACCAGAGGACATTCTGTTATTAGCTGCCAGCAAAACTAATCCCCCTGAGAAGGTAAGAGAAGCTTGGGAAGCAGGACAAACTGTATTTGGAGAAAACTATTTGCAGGAAGGGTTAATAAAAATTCGCGCGCTTGCTGATTTACCCATAGAGTGGCATTTTATTGGCCCGATCCAAAGCAACAAAACAACGCCCATTGCAGAAAACTTTTTGTGGGTACATAGTGTGGATCGAGAAAAAATTGCTGTTCGCTTGTCTAACGCGAGACCTGAATCACTCCCGCCGCTACAAGTCTGTGTACAAGTCAATGTCAGTGGCGAAGTTACCAAAAGTGGTGTTGCGCCCGAGCAGGCTGCAGAGCTAGCTGCTTTTGTCAGTCAACTCCCCCGGCTAAAATTACGAGGATTAATGGCAGTACCCGAGCTTACTTCTGCGACTGCACTGCAACGCGAGCAATTTGAAATAATACGGAAGATCTTTGAGCAGCTCAAAAAGGATGGATTCGATATCGACACACTATCAATGGGCATGTCTGAAGATATGGATATTGCGATTGCAGAGGGTGCAACGATAGTACGGATAGGCACTGCCATTTTTGGACCAAGGCGTTATGCTATTCCTGAGGAGCTCGCTCCGCGTCAGTAATCAGCGCATGATATTTAGCTAATAATTGCTCACGACTCTCAATCACACTTGGATTGGTGACAATACAATTGACGGGGCAAACCTCAACACATTGAGGCGTATCATAATGTCCTACACATTCTGTGCATAAATTGGGATTGATCTCATAAATTTCCTCACCTTGCGAAATTGCTTCATTCGGACATTCCGGTTCGCAAACATCGCAATTGATACATTCATCAGTAATTAATAACGCCATCTCAATAACCTCAAAAAATCAGTTTTTCATTTTCTTGCGTAACTGCTCTGCAACAATAGGGTGCACGAATTTGTCTGCATTTCCTCCCAACCTGGCAATTTCTCGTACAATCGTTGCAGAAATAAACAAATATTGCTCAGATGGGGTTAAAAAAACAGTTTCAACATCTGGATAAAGACAACGATTCATTCCTGCCAGTTGAAACTCATATTCAAAGTCAGACACAGCACGTAAGCCCCGCAGAATAATGCGGGCATTTTGTTGTTGCAAAAATACAGTCAACAAACCAGCAAACCCCACCACCTTAATATTTGGATAATCCTTTAGCACTTCTTGTGCCATTTGGATGCGATCATCCAATGAAAAAAAGGGCGCTTTACCACTATCTGCAGCGACTGCTACGATAACCTGATCAAACAATTTTGCCGCACGACGTACTAGATCTTCATGACCACGCGTTAATGGGTCGAAAGTTCCAGGGTAAACAGCTTTATCCATTTTTTTTCAATTTCAATAAGTGATAATAAACCTTGCCTGCCCGTCCACTGCGCCATACGAGCCATTGTTCATCCAGATCGACTATATGATCACTTTCAATATAAACCAAACCGTCTTCTGTCATATGTGAAGGAAGCCGCGTGATAAATTCAGGCAGCAGATCAAGCTGGAAAGGGGGATCTAAAAAAATGACATCATATTGCCTCACATCAGAAGCAATAAACGCTAGCGCATTCATCTTCACTAATTCCACTTGGGTTGCATCCAGTTTCTCCCGGGAAGCATGTAACTGATGCATTATGCTCCTATTCAGTTCAACCATCACGACGTGCTCTGCCCCCCGTGACGCAGCCTCAAAACCCATCGCCCCACTCCCTGCGAATAAATCCAAACAATGCTTACCGGCTAAATCCTGTCCCAGCCAATTAAATACTGTTTCTCGTACTCGATCAGGTGTTGGCCGTAAATGCTTCTCATCAGGAAAAGTAATCACTCGACTGCGCCATTTGCCGCCAATAATCCGAACCTTTCCCTCACGTAACATAATCCAATTACATCAAATCCTGTTTTCTCTTGATTAATTATACTGGAGACTAGAGGTACTTTCTGGAATTTGACAGAAATTCAAATTTCTTCTGGAAATTTCCTGGCATTTACTCACTCAGCTTCATTAGAATATATAACACACAAGATCTCATTCTTTTCCAGGAAAAATATTCGTGTTCCTCTATGAACTGTTAATCGGCTTACGCTACACACGCGCAAAACGGCGTAATCACTTTATTTCTTTTATTTCCCTGATTTCCTTACTGGGTATCACGCTGGGCATGACAGCACTCATCACGGTCATGTCAGTGATGAATGGCTTTCATAAGGAAATCCGCTCACGCATACTCGGTGTTGCCTCGCATGTTCAAATCAGCGGCATCAGCGGGACTTTAACTAACTGGCAACAAATTGCTGACACAGCGAGCAAGAATCCGCAAGTAATCGCTACAGCCCCTTATGTCAGTGCACAAGGCATGCTCTCGCATAATCAGGTCGTACGGGGGGTCATGGTGCGCGGGATTTTACCAGACTACGAAAATCGCGTAGCTGATTTCGCACAAATGATGGTGATAGGCGAACTTAATCAGTTGAAAGCAGGTGAATTCGGTATCGTCATTGGAATCGAACTGGCGCGCAGCCTGGGTGCATTCCCAGGCGATAAGATTGTCCTGATCTCTCCACAAGGTCAAGTAACACCCGCAGGGATATTACCTCGTCTAAAACAATTCACTGTAACCGGTGTGTTTGAAGCCGGTCATTATGAATACGATTCTGGCTTAGCATTAATCCACATGGTGGATGCGCAGAAACTTTATCGCATGGAACCCAACCAGGTATCTGGCGTGCGACTGAAGCTGGAGGATATGTTTCAGGCACCCCAAGTTGTCCGCGATCTCTCGTTAGTGATGCCTGCCAACAATTACATCAGTGACTGGACGCAGCAGCACGCAAATTACTTCAGAGCTATTCAGATCGAGAAGCGCATGCTGTCACTGATTCTGGCATTAATCATCGCAGTCGCAGCGTTCAACATCGTTTCCACGTTAGTGATGGCCGTGACTGACAAGCAACCGGATATCGCCATCCTGCGCACCCTGGGTGCCAGTCCTGGCAGTATTATGAAAATATTCATTGTCCAGGGGACGTTAATCGGCGTCCTTGGTACGGTGCTGGGTCTCATTGGCGGAATACTGCTAGCTTATAATGTGGGAGAAGTGGTTGCGTTCATCGAACGGCTATTTAGCGTTCAGTTTCTCTCCCAGGAAGTTTATTACATCAGTGAAATACCTTCTGATCCCCAGTTTGATGACATCGTGACGGTAGCAGCGGTCTCCTTCACGCTTACCCTCCTTGCAACGCTTTACCCAAGCTACCGCGCATCAAAAGTTAATCCGGCGGAGGCGCTGCGCTATGAATAACACAGTCATTTCATGCAAGAATCTCTATAAAAGCTACTTTCAGGGCAAGCTCGAAGTACCCGTATTGCAAGGAGTCAATCTGACGCTGAACAAGGGGGAAATGGTTTCGGTGGTCGGTGCCTCCGGCTCGGGCAAAAGCACGCTACTGCATCTGCTAGGTGGGCTGGACTCTCCGAGCAAGGGGGAGATACTGCTGTTGGGACAAGATCTTACCAACATCAGCGAAGAAAATAGATGTCAATTACGCAATCATTCACTGGGTTTTATTTATCAGTTCCACCATTTGTTGCCAGAGTTCAGCGCCCAGGAAAACGTTGCCATGCCGCTGCTGATACGGCGCTTGAATAAACGAGAAGCGATGGAGCGCGCAGCAGAAATGCTGCAGCACGTCGGCCTGGGTCATCGCCTTACTCATACGCCTGGTGAGCTTTCTGGGGGAGAGCGTCAGCGAGCGGCCGTAGCGCGAGCACTGGTGACCCAACCTGCCTGCGTGCTGGCCGATGAGCCTACTGGCAACCTTGATCGCCACACCGCCGAGGGGGTGTTCAATTTAATGCTGGAACTCAATCGCAAGGTCAATGCCAGCCTCATCATTGTCACGCATGACACCCATCTTGCCAATCAAGCAGAACGGGTTTTACAACTGATTGATGGGGTGCTGGTGTAAACCACTAGCCTTTTTAGTACAAAAGTGCCATCGATTTGGTAAAAGGCAGTATCTGATTTCGTATTGAATTTTTAACCTAAAAACCGTAGTTGGACGGGATGGAGCATATGGTGATCCAGGTGCGAGGCAAGGCGCGATGAGGCCGCAGGGCCGTCCCCTGCAACGAAGAGCAACACCGCATTCGCGCCTGGAGCGACATATGATACACCCCGTAGCGGCATCACCATTCTGGTGAATGAGAAAATTTCGAAAATGCCTCTATATGTCATGGGGTTAGCTTTCCAATCAAGTGGTCAACTACGGTTTCTAGGTTTAATTCTGTATTCAAATCAATAAAAAAAGTATTGCTACTTTTCTTTGCTCAATCCATTCGATATAGACGAGGAATTCAATCGCTGATTGTTATTTCATTGCCTTTTACCGTGACCTGATATACAGGTTCATCTTTTTTCATGAAAGAGGTAATCGTGCCTAGAAGTGGGCGCCCACCTACCCAGACCACCACTTTGCCGTTTGTGATATCAAACTTTGAACCGTGACAAGCGCAGGTCACTATTGTGCCCTCTAACGTGCCATTGCTAAGAGAACATCCTCTGTGGGTGCACTTATCTCCAATCGCATAGAAATTTCCGCCCACCTTGGCGACCAGGACGCCTTTTCCTTCTAGCTCCACTCGCTTGAGTTGGCCTGCGCGAAATTCTGATATTTTCAATGTCGTCTTTGGCATTACTACCTCCGATCTTTCGCAAAAGATTGTCTTGTCTTTGATGGGTATAGGAACATGAGGCTAGAGTAACTTAATATTCATCTTTGCTCTGCTCTCAATTTTCAAAACTAATCCAATTTTGTTACATGATGATGCTAGGGAATTACTCATTGCTAGGCAATAATGCATACGCATACAATCTATATCCCATTACCATAAACATCGAAAAGAACAGCCTTCCTTGTGATTTGGCTGCCGCGTTATTGATCCGATCACGGAAAAATTGCATCAAAAGATTCAGACTGGTTATTCAAGCCAAGTTAGACGCAAGTTACGTAGAAACGATAAGAATTCAAAAAAGTGAAAAAATAATGTCGATCAAGTTTGACCCTGTTTTTATCTTTTATGCATAACGCATGAACCACGTTAAAATTTTTTGCAATCATGCTGTCGTTTCAGAGATGACAACAAAGCGGAGGTAGCTTGGCATAGAGCATCGGCGCTATTCCAACTTGCTCTTGGCATACATTAATAATATGCTAATCTCAAGAGAAGGTAATGCTCCTTTTTCCCAATCGATATTAAATACATTGTGGAAAACAATTTTTTGAACTAGCGCTAAAGTTGGATACTAGAAGCTCAGCTTCAACATGGCTTTACTGCCCCAACTTGGCTGACATGCAATATCGCCAAGTTAAACTGCGAAAATCATCGGTCACGATGTGCTCGGCAGGGATACTTAATTCGCTCTTGTAAGAATTGTGCTGAAACGGATTTGAAGAACACACAAGTTTTTATTCTTTTACATTATCTCTTATCACACAGGCGACTAATTCTCACCTTTTCTCTCCAAGTCTGATACTTGTTTAGTTAGTCAGAAATACCCGTTATCTCATTTATCAAGAAATCTTTAATCCATAATAAAAAACATATGAATGCCACCATTGAAAAACTCAGAGAAGCCTACTGCTCAGAAGGAGTAGAAGTCCCCGAAATTCTTTCTAACTGTTCGGAAGACCACGAAAAATACGATCAGCATCGCCAGATTTTTAACCGCCTATTTCAGTTCATGCCCATTGCTATTGTGCTGTGTGAGACTACTCAGCAGGTAAGTGTGGTGGTTAAATTTACCAGTAAATATGCCTTGCCTTTACGCGTACGCTCGGGTGGACACGATCATGAAGGAGAATGCTCCGGCACCGATACCATCCTGCTCGATCTCTCGAAAATGAGTAAGGTGGAAATTGACCGTGAGCGCAGGATTGCCCGCATACAACCCGGCATACGCTTTCAAAGCCTAACTACGGAACTGGCTAAATGTGATGTAATGATTCCGCATGGCACTTGCGCCACAGTGTGCATAGCAGGCTACACCATGGGCGGAGGCTGGGGGCCCTGGACCCGCAAGCATGGCATGTGCTGCGAAAGTGTAATTGGCGCCACCCTGGTGCTGGGTGATGGCAGCATACGCGAGCTGAGTATGAACAGTGAAGATGCTGGCGACAGAGAACTACTGTGGGCCATAAAAGGTGGAGGCGGTTTCAGCTACGGTATAGTTACCGAGTTTGTGATTGAAACTTTTGACTTACCCGATGAAATGATCAAATTTCAGATTGAGTGGAATAAATACCACTATGTACCCGAAAACAAACTGTTTGCCCTGCGCGACGCCACACCGACCCTGAACGTGCTGCAAGCATGGGAAAAAGTCATTGCTTCCACCAAGCCAGACGCCAACCAGTTAGTCGGTACTAATCTGAAAATCGCTGCCAAACATGCTGGTGAAGGCGAGCACTTTAACCCCCATACTGTAAGCCACAACTGCGTAATGTATGGCTACTGGGAGGGAGATGAAAACAGTCTGCAGAAGTTTATAGATATACACTTTAGACACACTGGTACATATACCGGACCCATTATTGACAAAGCTGGACGCAAACACAAAGACTTATCCTATGGTGACCACTTGATGAATGATTGGGATCGTTATTCGTTTCACAATATGAATTTGCTGAAGCAAGGACTGGAGGGAACGCCATTTCCACCCGATTTGGACAAGCCGGCACCCCATAAAATCACCTCACGCTTAGTGAATGCAGAGGGTCTTGGCAAAGAAGGATATTACAAGTTGCTGGAGAGCCTTACTTCTCCACTCGTATTAACTGGCAATGAACAACTGGGACTGTTTACCTACATTACCTTAGGCGCCATTACCGGTAACTATTACCAGCATGTGATTACCAAAGAACAAAAAGATAGAAGTGCCTTTCCTTACAAAGATAAACTCTTCACCATACAATACCAAACCTGGTGGAATGAAACTAATAAAGAAAAGGAAGAAGGTGAAAATAACCATGTGTACACTCGCGTAAACCAAGCGCTCGACTGGATGGAGGTTTGTCGTGATTATGATATTCCCAATACTTCAGGCGCCTTCATCAGCTTCAAAGACAGTTCTGTACCCACCAAAACTTACTTCGATAAAAGCTACAACCAGCTGGTAGAAATAAAGCGCACCTACGTAAAAGATCCTTACAATCACTTCCGTTCGCGCAAAACGATTATCTGACAACCGAAAAACATGGGCCGCCCCTGTTCTGCGAATAAACTATTAAATAAAATTTTTTGCCAATAACTGAGATTGTGTAATGAAAAAAATCCTTATTGCTGTTTGTAGTTGTTTAATACTCTCTTCCTGTACATGGGTTAAGGTTACTTCAAAAGGCGAAGGCGTGCGCTTAGTGCATTCAGCCAGAGCAGTCCAGCCATGCAAAAAACTAGGGAAAGTTGAAACTAAAGTAGTCAGTAAAATAGTGTTTAACCGTGATCAAGAAAAAGTTGCAGGTGAACTTGCGGATCTTGCGCGTAATGAAGCGGCTTTGATTAACGGCGATACGATTGTTCCTGTTTCGGAGATCAATGAGGGAAGACGCAGCTTCGATGTCTATCAATGTTTTCCAACTAGAATGTAATGAATGACACAGTAATATCGATAATGTGTGGCGATAATAAAGAATCTACTTTCCACAGAAGGGATAATAGAGAACAGATCACGGTTTTACTGGCAGGCAGAGGGCTTACTGCGAGCTGTTCCGTTATGAATTGGAGTCAGGATTGGTGAAAGAGATCCGGCAGGCAACGACTGGCACAACGCGCTGGGCAATGAACGCTTTGCGCCACAAGTCTCAGTAACCCTGGGACGACGGGCAGTGCCCGGCAAGTCTGGACGACCGCGCAAGGTTGTAGAGCTAGAATCCAGCAATCTGTCTCTCACAACTAAAAACCGTGATCTGTCCCTGAGGAATTCAGAAGAAAACAGAAAGAAAAGTTTAAATTTTCCCTTGACACGGACCGGCTAATGGGCGTCCCCTATTTACTCACGTTGAGCGCCAGGTTAGGAATCACTCCCCTCCTTTGGCGCTGATTCAGGTATAACCTCGTGGCAATGAGGACACTTTATTGCTTTGGACGCCACCAGTTCTCCACAGGACGGGCACTTCTTCTTCAACATGTTCCGCATCCAACCAGTGATAGACTCATCAGAACGGCGGTCATGCTCGGAATCTCGAATCGCACGTGCGACCTCCCGCTGCGGGTCGCGAAAAGTCTCGAACAGGATCCCAGAGTAAGACTGAAAATCTATCGTAAACTCACGATGAAGTTCTGCTCCTGCTTCAGTCTTAAATGCAAGTGTGACGTCAATAGTACTACCTTCGGCATAGAATTTTGGATCATGATCGACATAGCCGGCGCTAAACTTCAAGGTCCTTCCTGGGGCTAGATAGCTGATTCCCTTCTGAACGGCAGTGATTGCAGTGATGCCAGATGCCCGATCGCCGATCTTTCTCCAAGGTACCTGGTCCTTGACATCAAATCGTATGTCAAGTGCGGGAGTAGTTCCGGAATTGCCAACCAAGAATTTGACATCAATTCCATCAAACTCAATATCAACAAAGACGTTCGGATACTTGGCTTGCCGCGATTCCTCGACAAGCGAGTGAGTGAGCTTGACGTATTTCCCAGTCAGACCCACTAGTACGATGGTTGCAACCGCGGAGGCAACAGCTCCAACGGCTGAGAGAATGGCGGCAATATCCACTTTGAATACCTAACGTTAATCTTCCAGCTGACCGGAAAGCGCGCAGTGGTTCTCGGTCGACTGGATGAGTTTGTTGGGCATGACTTCGCTCTCAATCAGAAACCCCAATTGTTTGAGTCGGATCTTCACCACGCTGCGAGACACATTAAATTCGCTCATTATTGGAGCCGTAACAGCATAAAACGCATCCACATTGCATCGCTGATCGTCCAAATAAAGGAGTCCATGGCCACGATCAACGAGGGAATATCTTGCCGCTTCTATGAGAAATGACTTCACCAACCTCTCCCTTGGGAGTAGTAAGCACGAAGCAAAACAATTCGCTTGCCATTCCATGCGGATAATGTCTTTTATGCTGATTACTCCCGGGCTGTCTAAATCCAGGTTCGACTCATGGCATGACTCCCTCCTCATGTACCTCTGGTGATCAAGGAGCAAATGACCAAGCTCATGAGCTAAAGTGAATCGCGTTCGTTGCTCATTCCTCGCTTGAACCTCATCGATTTGGATTATGAGTGGGTCAAAAGAGATAACCCCGAGGACTCCAGTGGCAAGGGACGAGTCTCTCCGCACTTCTAGACCTACGTTGCGTGACAAGAATTTGAGGATCTGATCGAGCGGCACCACTCCGCCGGTATAATTGGCTTTGTGCAGGGTCTCTCGGCAAAGCGCCTCTATTTCCTCACGCTCCTTGTAGGGCACCAAGCGGTCGCTGGGTTGAAGACCCTGCTCTATTTCCGCCAATGACTCTGCTAAATTTTCGTCTGCGCCAAATCGCACCAGCCGAGAGAAGAATTGGTTCAGCGAATTTGTATAGATGTCACCAACAAAGCCGTAACAGTCAAAATATCTACTTGCGTAATCTTGCAGGTGCAAGCCCTGATGTGCGCTAGAAGAGTCTATCTTAGCAGTACTCCATGGCGTCATGCTTGAGGGTGATCGCGTAAGCACCCAATCAAGCGTTTCCGAATCAAAGTAGCGAAGTAGGCCCATCCCTTTTGAGCGGGCAAAATTGAATGCACCCTCTTGAAATGCATTCGTAGAAACAACTATCGTTTTTGTATTTGATGGGGAAATCTGTTGAGACTTCGCAAAGAACTCTTCTACGTCATCCACTGGGACTTTGTAGTCATAATTCTTGCACTCTATCAGCACCAACAAAGATCGCGTACTCTGTCCGGGAAGAGTAATCTCTATTGAAATATCAAAGACAATTTCCTTTTCTCTATCTTTCGAGTAGTAGCCCTTTTTCTTGTAGATTTGGCAGCATTCACTTTTCGCAAAAAATCGGCCTTCTGAGATCATCTCAGAAAACAATTTATAAACATCGTTTTCCAATTTGTTGCCTTTGGTAATCGTGTCCATAGCGATTTTCACTGAAATCAACCTGCCTAACAAGAATTAGACGTTCGAAATGTCCAATATATTACGTTAACGAACAACGGGATCAAATCGTATATTGACACTGCCGATGAAAAACACTGCAATAGTAGTGTTGAACAGGCTGAACCGCAAGACACTGGCAAGACTTTAGGTGTATGAGCCTGTGGGTCAGATAGGTGCTACGGTTCATTTCACGTTCAATCAAACCGAACGGTAACTTGGGCTGACTGCTAGACAGATAAAACCTGCATACGAGGAAAGTACGAATGATGAATGAAATAGCCTGTGTGGTTGGCATTGATGTAGCCAAGCGTAAATTCGATATAGCATTACTCATCAACAACAAAATCAGAACCAAAGTGTTTGACAACACGCCTGCAGGCTACAAGGCTTTTACAGATTGGCTTAGTGAACGTGGTGCAATACCCGAGCAGACGCATTTATGCATGGAGGCTACCGGTCCTTATAGCGAAACATTGGCAACCAACCTTGTGGCAGAGGGCTGGCGCGTAAGTGTGGTAAATCCAGCCCGCATCAAAGGCTTTGTACAAGGTGAGAGCTTGCGCGCAACAAAACAGATCAAGCTGATGCCACGTTACTGGCCCGATTTTGTGCAGCCATGCATCCCAGTTTTTGGACACCTCCGCCCGTTGCGTGGCGTGAATTACGCGGCTGGGTCGATCGCTTGCAAGCGCTCAAGGAAATGCATCAGCAGGAATGTAACCGCATGGAAGCACATCTGGCAAGCGGACAAACACGCTTGGTGCAGGATATTCAAATTCATTTGGACTGGCTTAACAAACAGATTAAAGAACTCGAATGCAGGATCAACGACCACATCGACCGGCACCCTGATCTCAAGCGTGATGCTGAACTGCTCCGCAGCATTCCTGGCATCGGTGATATCACCATTGCAAAGGTATTGGTATATGCGGGAGATGTGCGACGTTTTACCAATGCCAAGGCATTGGCAGCTTTCATTGGTGTAACACCCCGACAATGCGTATCCGGCAGTTCCGTTCAAAGGCAGAACGATGATGAGTCGAACTGGACACAACGAGCTGCGCCGCGCGCTGTATATGCCTAGCTTGGTGGCCAGGCATCATAATCCAATACTTAAAACATTCGGCGATAGATTAAGTACCACAGGCTTGGCTCCCAAGGCCATTATAGGAGCAGTCATGCGTAAGATGGTTCATTTGATTTACGAAGTTATTAAATCAGGACAACCATTTGATGCAGACTTTAATCATTTAGCACTTGCAATTCAAGACGATATCTGACCCCATTGCTCTGCTCTCGGCTATCTATCTTGGTTTGAGAGTAGCCAATGATCCGCATTTTGAGTTTCAGCTGAAAAAATTGAAGACGGTGATAACTATTTTAAATCAGATAGTGAATGCTTATGGCAAAGGCTGGTTATTTCGTGGAGATACCTCAGGGTCTGTCCCTAATTCTGCTTGTTTATATAAGGCAACAAGGTTTCACCTACTGGAGTTACCACGCACCTAGCACCACTTTGACCAGTTAAGTGGGCCTCTATAAGCCTAGTGCTAATCAATTCGTTAATTGAGTGTCTGACTCTTGTTATCATCCCTTGATCAAGAACATTTTTTGCTCGACAGTAGGTATCAGTAAACTCTATGAGCCAATCAGAACTGACTTTTGTACCATTAGCACTATAACTTCCTAAATTTATAAGTGGCCAGCCCCGATGATCTGAAAGAATAGTAAGAGCCTGCGGAGTCAATTTTTCAATCTGAGATAAAGCGTATTTGTGTTGCTCAAACAGTTGATAAAAACTATTTGAAACAATATGCTGCAATGCAGAAGAAAGGTGGTTTGCCAACTCCATGTCTGGAGGAGAGTCGTCCAATATGCGCAAAATTTTATTGAATAGAGTATTACCCTGAGGACTTGATAAGAAGTCTTTTAACTGTGATAGGGCCTTTTCATTTTGGTCATTTTTCTCAAAATATTGGGATAACAAGTATTCTTTTTTGGCTTCCTTTAAGTCTTCATCGACTGACTCATTCCAGTTGATAATTTCAGATACAATTTCACCCAACTTAAAAAGGCCAAGCACTTTGTCACGGATAAATTTCTTAGCATGCTGTGATTGAATCTCTCTTTCTTCTTCAACACTTAATTTTACATTCTCAAGTCTGTCCTCAAGAGACTTACTCTGAGCACCAAAGTAATAATCTGGATATCCGATAATTTCCTTTTTTATTAATTCGCCTTTTGACACATTAACTCCTCATGTAACTTGATGCCTAACTAAAATTAGATATCCAAAATAACACAATGTATTACTTCAAAAATGAAATCTAACACGGCAAGCTTCATCCTATCTCCTTCTGTTTTATAGAATTGTGTCAATTTAATTTTCATCATAACAAACCTTGTAAAATTCACAAATATGATGAATAAATCATGACTTTTTGATCAAGCACAAAATCAACCCAGCCCAAAGCATCACAACTCCCTCATTGTTTTATCACCCAATATCAAAGGTTTTCAATCTGTACATGCGCTATCTCTTCTGCCAGTTCAAGCTTGAAAATGCACAAGTAAAAATAGAGCTCTGCTTCCAGCCACGCTTGTTGTTTTCTGCTTTGACAAAGCCGTGTTGCTCTCCTGCAAAAGTGACATATGCCACTGGTAATCCGCGGCTACGCAAGGCGTCAAACATCATCTGTGACTGGTTAAGCGGCACAATGGGATCATCGAGTCCTTGGATAAGGATCAGTGGGCAGGCTAATTGCTCGATGGGATAATAGGGACAAACCACGGTTTTACTTGTAGGCAGCAGACTTACCGCGAGCTGTTCCGTTATGAATTGGAGTCTAGGCTGCTAGATGAGATCCGGCTGGTAGCAAATAGCGCAACGTGCTGGGTAATAAATGCTGCGCGCTACAGATATCGGCAACCCTGAGCCGACGGCAGTGCCCGGCAAGTCTGGACGACCGCGTAGGTTGTAGAACTGAAGTCCAGCAATCTGTTCTCACATAACCTAAAACCGTGGTCTGTCCCCTATTTTGAGAAAAGTAATTTCTACAGAATAATAAAGTCCGTCTGGGGTGCGAGAAGATAACTTATCCTTAATCCGTTGGATTTGATCTTCTCGCACCGTTTATCATTTCGGCGCAGCCGATTATTTCAGAGTTACAGTGCGCGTTGCCTGTCCCCCAAAGCTGCTACGAACGGTAATGCTTTGCGGATTCGTCGGCCACGAAAATTGACCGCTGTGCTTGCCACCGCCGATGTTCGTCAGCGTCCCGATCAGCGCGCCAGTCGCGGTCACGTAACACTTGAGCACGGCACTGCTGTTGGTGCTTGTAGCATCCACGCGCAGCTCTACCTTGGAGGCGGTGTATTCGGCGCGCTGGATGGCGACCGTATCCGCAGGCGTAGTACCCGTCGAATTTATCAAGATATCTAAAGCGGGACTTGCTCCGACGACTTGCAGCGCGATGTCCGGTTTGCCATCGCTATTGAAATGAAATCGCCTGCGATGATGATCCCGCCGCCGATGCTGGAGGCAGGAGGAGGCACCAGGTAATATGTCGGCGCCTGAAATGTTCCATCGCCGTTGCCGTTTAGGATCTCCATCAAGCCACCAGTGCCATTCCCCAGAGCGATGGCAAGGTCTTGGAAGCTGTCGCCATTGAAATCAGCGACAGCCTGATACTGAGGAACGGACAAGGTAGTATCGGTAATGATCAAGGGTTGCTGGAACGTGCCGTCGCCGTTGCCGATAAGAATCGCGGTTCTGCTTCCGTTAAGTCCAATCGCCACGACCAAATCCTGCATCGTATCCCCGTTGAAATCTGCAACGTCTATATCCGTGCCATCAACGCCGATAGTGTTGCCGGTGATGAGCGTGATGGTGGGCTGTTTCACGAACGTACCATTGCCGACGCCAATTAAAATATAAACTTGCGCGCGATCGCCCGAGATGCCCAAATCTTTAATTCCGTCATGGTTGAAATCGCCGACAGCAATTCTGGACATTCCCGTTCCGACATCAATTTCTTGCGTTGGCTGAAATGTGCCGTTGCCATTGCCGAGCATTACGAAGATTGTGCGCGAGACGGTGCAAGGTGCGGTAAAACAGGCAATTTGATGTGCAATGACGACATCGAGCTTACCGTCATTGTTCAAATCTGTAGCAACTATAGCAGGCGAATCGAAACCGGAGGTGTTTGGAAAGTTGACAGGCGCATTGAACGTCCCGTTGCCATTACCCGTCAGCAGCGAAAGGCTGATTTCCGGGGTATTGATAGTCACGACCA
Source organism: Nitrosomonas sp. Is37 (assembly GCF_033063275.1). Taxonomy (NCBI): domain Bacteria; kingdom Pseudomonadati; phylum Pseudomonadota; class Betaproteobacteria; order Nitrosomonadales; family Nitrosomonadaceae; genus Nitrosomonas; species Nitrosomonas sp. Is37. The sequence goes on from NZ_JAWJYP010000001.1 coordinate 207,211, forward strand.
GATCTGTATGGCCGTCGCCATTAAAATCGCCCGCTGCCAGGTCTTGGGCTTGACCACCAACCGGATATCCGATTTTTGCCTGAAACGTACCGTCGCCATTGTTCAGCATAATAGCCGCTGAGTTTGTTCCTGTTCCCGCTAAATCAAGTTTGCCGTCACCGTTGAAGTCTGCGGCAATGTGATTGTTACCGAGAAGAGGATAAGTTGACGTTGTAAAAGTTGCCGATTGCGTCGCCGCGTTCACGGCAAAAGCAAAAACCAGCATGCCCAAAATAAACGTCCAGAAAAATGTGCTATAAAAAAATATGCGTCTCTTAATCACTTCGTCCTCCTGAAATACATTGATTCAATTGGGTGTAAGAATCTCTAGCGTTGTTTACAGTATTCTGGATTACGCAATTGTTGTCTCTTGTACCGTGGTACTAATCAGCTAGCCCTATTCTTCAGCAACTATGAAATAGCTCCTTTGATGGGATTTGTTTTCTTTTTACATTGAAAAAAAGGATTTTCGCTTACTCTGGTTTAAGCATTTTTTAGCTGCTCAGTAACTGCAATTTCTTGCACACTGCTTCATCTTTTAGCGCCACGCCTGAAAGTTTTCGACTGGTGCATTACCCGAGCAAACGCATCTATGTATGGAGTCCACTGATCCTTATAGCGAAGCATTGGCAACCAATCTAGTGGCAGAGGGCAGAGGGCTGGCGCGTGAGTGTAGTAAATCCAGCCCGTATCAAAGGCTTTGCGCAAGGTGAGCTCGCGCGTAACAAAACAGATCGAGCTGATGCTATGTTATTAGCCCGATTCTGCGCAGCCATGCGCCCCGGTTTTCGGACACCTCCAGCCGTTGCGTCGCGTGAATTACGTGGCGGGGTAGATCGCTTGCAAGCGCTTACGGAAATGCATCAGCAGGAAAGTAATCGTATGGAAGCGCATCCAGCAAGTGGACAAACAGTTAAAAGTAGAACAATGATGAGTCGTACTGGACACAACGAGCTACGTCGTGCGTTGTATATGCCTAGCTTGGTAGCTAGGCATCATAATCCTGTACTAAAAACATTCGGTGATAGATTAAGTGCCACAGGCCTAGCTCTCAAGGCAATTGTAGGAGCGGTCATGCGTAAACTGGCACATTTGATTTATGGAGTTATTAAATCAGGACAGCCATTTGATGCAAGCTTCAATCATTCAGCACTTGCAATACAAGACAGTACCTGACTCCATTGTCTTTTCAGGTCTGTCTCCCTTTTCGTTTACAGCGGTGTTAAGAAAGATACGCCGTTAGCGCCTACCGCGGAGCCGTTCTGGAGACGTTGTGCAAACCGACTCCCTTCCGTCTCGCTCTCGTCGCCGAACACGCGCGCCACCCTTCCTTTGTGGAAGCTCGACAACTGCTTGCCAAACGGAATAACGCAACCTGCCTGGTCACCATACCGCGCTTGATGCAGCTTTGGCAAGTCGTACCAGGGAACTGTAGGCTTGGTGTGATGAGCGTTGTGATAGCCGAAGTTGAGCGTAAGAAGATTTAGCCAGGGGTAGTTGACTGAAATCAGATTGCTGAAGGTATGAGATTCCTCATAGTCCCGATCGCCCCTGCGCTTCATCAAGTCAGCGTGATGATCGGCTGCCAGCATCAGGCCATAGTTATGCTGAAGCGCATCCATGAAGCGTAAAACCATCAAGAAGATCGTATAGGCAAAAAGGTAGCACAGGTATGCCGCTGGTGAATAGAAGAACACCACCAGCAGCAGGCTGAACCTGACCACAATGATCATGGTAACCCGCAGCCGCTGGTCTTTTTTGTCCTTAAACAGGAAGGGCGCAAGCATGAGTGCGCCATGCATGAGGAATTCTACGGCGGGCACATACAGCCACTCCAACGCCTGCACCATCTTGCATTGAACCGGATGGCGCGCGAGATAGCCTCTGTAATCGAACGTTGTGATGTCCGCGTTATTCACGTGGTGCTGCATGTGATTGGCGCGCAAATCCTCGTAAGTTCCATAACAGCCGCCAGTAAGCCAGTTTAACGCCTTTCCCAGCATGGCATTGTGATGTGGCGATTTGAACAGGGTATTGTGCCCGCAATCATGGATCATATAAGCGGCAATGACCATACCGTGAGCCATCGCGAGCGTGCCAATAATCATAAAGGCCGGATTCAAGGATAAAATAAGCATCGCTCCGCCAAAATAAGCTAATTGGCAATAAAGCAGCGCTGAAATAGTTGGGCGCAAACTGCCCTTGTAACGAAACCAGATTTTCTCTATTTTATGAATCATATCCAGCAGCCTCCTTTTTGGTGGATCCTTAAACTCACAGAAATGCCTCTGTAAAAACAATTATACATGCAAATTTACATGTAATAAAGCGATAACATCATTCCGAATCGACAGAATTGGATTCCAAAAATGCAAGTAAAAATCAAAGACCCGACTAAACCCAAGAAACAACCCAACCCTAGGCGCCGCCAGTTCATTCAGCTCATTAACTGTACGGATCAGTATTGGATGGAAATTCTGGGAAACAAACTCTTCCATGATCTGAACTACTATGACCTCTTCACGCAAATGTGGCTGAGGCACAACGATACTTTTTACAAGTCCGAGCTACATCGGCTCATGCCAAATATTAGTCAGCGAACCGCTGTCAAATATGTTCAGATCGCTATCGATCACGGTTTTCTCATTGAGCATACAGACCCACAAGATCTGCGTTCGAAGCGGATTACGATGTCTGCCGATCTCAAGCGGAAAATTGAGCTTTTCCTGGATTATGCCATTTCAGTGTTCGAAACATTTCCGCCGTCGGATTCTCAGCCGCCCCATTCATAACAACAAAACACACGATGTCTCGCCAACCCTGGTAGGCTGCCAGTCGGGGGTTATCGAACTTCAGCGCCGTGCCTGGCCAGCACGGATGACGTTGTTTTGCCAGAACATAATTGAAATGAGAGTGGAACTGGTAGCCTATGATCCCAGTTATGAGAGGGTCTATGCGCGAAATTCGTCAAGCATTTTGCATGGAGATAATAGGGACAGACCACGGTTCTACTTGTAGGCAGCAGACTTACCGCGAGCTGTTTTGTTATGAATTGGAGTCTAGACTGCTAGATGAGATCCGGGGGGTAGCAAATAGCATAACGCCGCGCTGGACAATGAATGTTTCGCAGCGCAGGCTTCGGCGGCCCCAGGGCGACGGGCAGTGCCTAGCAAGTCTGGACGACCGCGTAAGGTGGTAGAATGAAAATCCAGCAATCTATTTCTCACATAGTCGTAAACCGTGGGCTGCCCCATATTCTGCTGCCCTATTAATTTATCACGCCGCTTTTTATTGCTCGTATTGATAGCGGTGTTAGGCATTACATGGGTTACCCTGGAATCTCTGCCTCAACGAGTTGCGCAAGCAACGTGAGTGATTCTTGCCAGCCGAGATAGCAGGCCTCGGGTGGAATGGCTTCGGGTATTCCTTCTTGCACTATATTCAACTCGGTTCCGCAGGATACCTTTTTTAAGGATACTGTTGTCTGCATTTCTCCGGGTAAGTTTGGGTCGTCGAACTTGTCGGTGTACCGAATGCGTTCGTATGGCACAAGCTCAAGATATTCTCCGCCAAAAGAGTGGCTGTGGCCTGTAGTGAAATTTGTGAACGACATCTTGTAGGTGCCACCAACTTTGGCATCTATGTGGTGAATCTTGCCGGTAAAGCCGTTCGGTGGAAGCCATTTGGTCATTGCGTCGGCATCAAGGAACGCCCGATAGATTCTTTCAGGTGTCGCACGCAGTGCGCGATGAAGTTGAATGATATTTGTGGGCATGATCATCTTTCCTTTTTATGCGTTATGATGCCTAAACAGAAAGCTCACGTCTATAAGAGTCAGATATTGTCTTATTCAAATTCGCATTGAAAAATGAAGAAATGAAACAATATAGCCATGAATTACGAGGAAAAAATCATGGCAAGAAAAGCAAGTGGAA